>JBJHDE010000221.1:0-8292 GCA_050486385.1 Planctomycetales bacterium
GTTGACGACCAATACCGCACATCGGTCGAACACATTTACGCCGCGGGCGATGTGATTGGCTACCCGGCTTTGGCGGCCACCAGCAGCGAGCAGGGCCGTCTGGCCGCCTGCCACATGTTTGGCGTGTCGGCCCCGCCGATGGCCTCGCACTTTCCAATTGGGATTTATGCGATCCCCGAAATCTCGATGGTCGGCGAGACCGAAGAGACGCTGACTCAGCACCGTGTGCCCTACGAAACGGGCATGGCCTTGTATCGTGAAATCGCCCGTGGCCAGATTCTGGGCGATGACTCGGGTCTGTTCAAAATGATCTTTCACCGCGAGACCGGCCGGCTGCTGGGGGTGCATTGCATTGGCACCGGCGCGACCGAATTGGTCCACGTGGGCCAGGCGGTGATCGGTCTAGGCGGCGGGCTCGATTATTTCACGAACACCGTGTTCAATTACCCCACGCTAGCCGAGTGCTACAAGGTGGCCGCATTGAACGCCGCCAACAAAATTCACTACGCCCGACGCATCGCCAATCTCCGCGACGGCCTGCACGCGGCTACGGATGGGCAGGGGAAGTGAATGGCAGGCGGGATGAGCCGCCGGCCTGATGGTCAACCTTGGGCTTGCTCATCCCGGTAGCGCTGGGCGGAGCGGCGGATTTCGGCGTGGGCGGCCTCGGCGACTTGCCAGCCGTGGCTGCGGGTCACGACGCCTTCAAGCTGCTTGTAGGTGGCGAAAAAGTGCTCGACTTCGCGCAGAAAGTGCGGCGGGGCATCTTGCAGGTCACGGTACTCGTTGAACAGCGGGTCGCTGCTGGGCACGGCCAGGACCTTGGCGTCTTCCAATTCGCGATCAGTCATGCGAAACAGGCCAATCGGCCGGGCTTCGATCAGGCAACCGGTGAACGTCGGCTCGTTGACCATCACCAGCACGTCAAGCGGATCGCCGTCTTCGGCCAAGGTCTGCGGAATGAACCCGTAATCGCCGGGGTAGTGGCTCGAGCTGTAGAGATACCGATCCAGCTTGATCAGGCCGGTGGATTTGTCGACCTCGAACTTGCTGCGGCGGCCCTTGGGGATCTCGACAATCACGTTGGCCACCTGGGCTTCTTCGCAGTACGGCGGCACGTGGGCGTAGGGGCCGACGGGGCGTTCCATGGCGAGGTTCACACACGAAAGGGGAGGGATTCAGCGGGTTCAATGCAACGGTGAGCCTAACGCTCAAGCTGGCCGCAAGCCAGCAGGCGGCAATGTGTCGCACGCGGGTAGGTCCGACACACAGCCGCCCGGAGCGGGCCGGCTGCCTCAGGCCCATTTCTGACAGGTGGGCGTGATCACCAGTTCCGGCACATGGGCCCGCGGCGGCAGGCAGGCAATCATCAACACCGCCGCGCCCAGGTCCTCGGGCTGCAGGATCCGGGCGCGATGCTCGTCGCTGACCGGCACCGGTCGGTTGTCCAGAATCGGCGTGGCCACCTCGCCGGGATACACCGTGGTGATCCGCACGCCGTCGTCGGCCACTTCCTGGCTGGTCGTGCGTCCCAGAGCGGCCATGGCAAACTTGCTGGCACAGTAGGCCACGCCGCCCAACAGAATGGGCTGCTTGCCCGCCACGCTGGAGATGTTGACCACCAACCCGTCTTTCCGCCCCCGCATGCCCGGCACCACGGCTTTCATGCCGTGAAAGGCCCCGGTGGCATTGATGTCCAACAGGCGTTGCCAGTCTTCGGCGGTGGTGGCCTCGAAGCTGCGGTTCGGGATGTTCGATCCGGCATTGTTGACCAGAATGTCAATCGGCCCGACTTCCTGCTCGACCCAACCGACCAGGGCCTGCACACTGGCGGCATCGGCCACATCGACGGTGTGCGTGCGAATCGCCGGCTCGCCGTCAAAGCTCTTGGCGGTTTCCTCCAGCGGCTCGACCCGACGCCCAGCCACCACCACTTGGCAGCCTTCGCCGGCCAGGGCCAGGGCGATTCCGCGACCGATGCCGGTGCCGCCACCGGTGATAAGGGCGACTTTGTTCTGCAAGCGTGGCATGGGGTTTGGTCCTCGGGCGAAGGCAAAGGGGCGAAAGCCACGGATTGTGCCGCCTTTCGCCGTCGGCGCCGAGGACCAGAAACGTTGGGGGGCCAGCTAAGACGCGTCCGGCCGGTTGCGTCGCAGCAACTCCGCCCCTTCCAGGGTGTCGAAAATGTCCTCGAACATCACCAGCTTGCCGCGGTGGAAGGTCATGCGATTCGAGATCTGCATCGGCCGCTGCAGCGGTTGGCCAATCGGGTGGATCCACGTCTCGCCCCAGACAATCACCTGCTTACCCTGGGCCAGAAACGAGTAGCACTTCAGAAAGTCGTGGTCCTTGGGGGCTTCCAGCAGCGAGAAGAACACGCCCAACATCCGTTCGATGGCGGCCGCCCCCTCATGCAGGCCCGCGAACGGAATCTGGGCCGGATCGCCCGAAACCTTGAACACCGCGTCGTCGGCCAGGAAGTGCCGAATCCGGGCGAAGGCGTTGTGCTGGTCTTGGTAGATGGCCGAGACGTACTCTTTGGCCAGGGCGACGGTGTCGCAGACCAAATCTTCGAAATAGACCTGGTCGTCCTCGGTCGAAAGGGTCTCGGCCAAAATCTCGATGGCCGCCTTGGAAATCGCCCGACCCGACTCGGCCTTGCTGATGAGGCGTTCGCTGTAGCCGGCGGTTTCGGCCAGGATTCGCTGGGTCCAGCCCCGGCATTCCCTTAAATAGACAAGAAGGTCCACATTGCACGGATAAGACCGTTTGGGGTCCCGTTTGTCGGCGGCCATACAGTGGAGGGTTCGTTCGGGGACGGTTGGGGCGAGCAGCGACCAGCCCTCCCAGAAATTACGATAAAACTTGTTCAGGGATGTTCAAGGCGTCTGGCCGGGAAAATCCGAGAAACCCGGTGGTAAGTCATTTCTTAATCTTGGTTTGCGACGAATATACCCCATGCGGGTAGGGGATAGGGAGCCCCCTCGATCGTGCGCGTTGCGTTCGTGTTGCACGTGTACGACATCCAGTACCATGGGATGGTAGGCTAGGCGGAAACAGAATGCCCCAAGAAAGGAGTGGCTTTCCTCGGCGGAAGGGGACAATCTCCCTGGACGAAGGCGACATCCCAGACCAACCTAGGGGGTTGCCTTCTAGTCCTGCTGGGCAAACAAATGATTCCAAGCGGGTGGCGCTTCCACCATTCCGGCTGGCTTTTCCTGGAATCGGCGACCAAGTTCGATGGTCCCTCCTCCTGGCAAAGCGTGGTAACGCCTGAAACGACTGCGATTGCCCCAGTGGGAACTGCCCGACCGAGCCTGATGACGGCGCGAGGGACTCTCCAGGATTTTCCTTTGAGTTGCAGGATCACACGATGAGCAGTTCTGGCTCGATTACCCGGTGGCTGCATCGGCTACCGCAGGGGGATGACGAGGCCGCCGAGCGGCTGTTTGATCGTTATTTTCCCCGTTTGGTGCGACTGGCTCGCCGTCGCATGCAGAATCAATCGCGTCGCGTGGCCGACGAAGAGGACGTCGCCATCAGCGCGTTTCGCAGCTTTCTCGATCGGGCCGGCAACGCGGGTTTTCCTGAGATCCGTGATCGTGGCGAGCTGTGGCGATTGCTCGTGGTGATCACCGCCCGCAAGGCCCAGCGGCAAGGCGAAAGCGATCGGCGCATCAAGCGCGGGGGTGGCAAGGTCCGTGGTGACAGCGTCTGGCAGCGGGCCGGCGAAGAAGGGCAATCCAGTGGTTTGGACGGAGTGGCTGGCGAGCTCTCACCCGAGGTGGCCTTACTCGACCAAGAGAATCTGGCCGGGATGATGGATCAGCTCAATGATCAGGTGCTGGTCAAGGTCGCCCATTGGCGGCTGGAAGGCTACCGCGTGGGCGAGATTGCCCGCATGCTGGGATGTGCCCCACGAACGGTGGAGCGGAAGTTGGCGTTGATTCGCGAAATCTGGACCGAGGGGGCCGCGTGAGTGCGACCGGCGAAGGTATCGATCGCCGACGGCGGGTCGACCAGCTTTGCGATCGCTTCGAGACCGATTGGCGAACCGGTCGGGCTCCGAAGATGGAGTCTTACTTGCAGGAGGTCGACGCGGGCGACCTGGACGTCCTGCTCCGCGAGTTGTTGCCCATTGAGTTCTTCTACCGCCAGGACGATCCGCGGTTTTCACCCGAGGACTACTCGGCCCGCTATCCGCGCCACCGGGCTCTGGTGCATGCCCTGGCCGATCAGTACGCGGAGCGTCGTCGTCGCGCCGCCGATGCCGATCACCCCGGGCACGGCCATGCGGACGATTCGCCAGCCGAAGCCTTTCCGCTGGCCATGCAGCTTACGCCTGGCACACGGCTGGGCGATTACGAGATTGTAGGCGAATTGGCCCGCGGCGGCATGGGGATTGTCTATCAAGCGCGCCAGCCACGGTTGGGGCGCGATGTGGCGCTCAAGCTGATGCTGCCGGTCAGCCCCGAGGCCTCGGAGCGGTTCCGGATCGAGGCCCAGGCCGCCGCGCGGCTCTCGCACCCGAATATTGTGCCGGTCTTGGATGTGGGCTGCGTGGGCGGTTTCCACTTTCTGACCATGCCGTTGATCGACGGCCCCAGCCTGGCCGACTTTCTGACCACCAATCGGCTGCTGCCGCACCAGGCGGCCGACTGGGTCCGGCAAATCGCCGAAGCCCTGGCTTGCGCGCATGACGCCGGCATTATTCATCGCGACATCAAGCCCCAAAACATTCTGCTGGATCGCTTGCAGGTCCCCAAGATCACCGATTTTGGGCTGGCCAAGCAGATGGATACCGCCGAAGGGCTGACCCATACGCGACAGACCGTCGGCACGCCCGAGTTCATGGCCCCCGAGCAATTCTACTCGTCGCGCAAAGTCGACGCCCGCAGCGATGTGTATTCGTTGGGCGCGGTGTTGTACACGATGCTCACGGGCCGCCCACCGTTTGAGGCCGAGTCGCTGGGCGCAATGGTCGAGCGGCAACTGCACACCGAGCCGGTCTCGCCCCGGAGTACCAACCCGCAGATCCCCCGGGACCTGAACACCATATGTTTGAAGTGCCTCGACCGCTCTCCCAACTCTCGTTACGCCTCGGCGCAGGCCCTGGCCCAGGATCTCCGTCGCTTTCTGGTTGGCGAACCCGTGGTGGCCCGCTCGCGGGGCTGTTTCGAACGCCTCGGGCGTTGGACGCAGCGGCATCCGTGGTCGGCGTCGGCCATTGTTTTTGGCATGCTGGCGATGGTGGTGAGCCTGGTGGCGGGCCTGATGATCTGGGCCGCCCAAGATCGCCTGGCTTACGAGCGCCAACTCGCCGAGCTTCGCCAGCAGACCACTGAGCGGGAATTTCTGATTGCCGCCGAGTTGGCCTCGACCCAGCGGTACTTTTCGCTGATTAGCGACGCCGAGCAACGACGGGCTACCCGACCCACCGGCTGGGCCTGGGAGGTCCGCGACCTGGTGCAAGAGGCCTCGCAGCTTCCGCTCGGGGAGTTCGACCGGGCCATCCAACGCAGCCTGGCGGTGGCCTCAATGAGTGCCACGGACCTGCGGTTGGTGGATCGATGGTCCACGGTTTCGGCACCTGGGACCGTGACGTTCGATCCCCGACCCGAGGCCGCGATGCCGCTGGTGGTGGCCGATCTCAAGGCCCGCGGCTATGCGATGTGCTTTGTGCATCGCTTCCATCCGTTGGACTTCACATGCACCGAGAGCTACAGCTATCTGCCCGATTTTGGCTTCCAGCGCAACGCCCGACCCGAGGGAATCGCACAAGATGGCGGGCGGTGCCTGGCGATCGGGGGGAAAGCCAATCGCCTCGCACTGGGCACCCGCAGCGGCTGGATTCATCAGTGGAATCTGGCCAACCCCACGGAAGACTTGCTGCATTGGAAGGCCCACGACAAGGCCCTGCAGCAGCTATGGTACCTCAACGCGGGCGACCAGTTGCTCATCTCGCAGGGTGTGGACGAGCCGCTAGGCTATTGGACGTCTACGGATGGTTCGCCGCGAACTCGACCGTCCGCCTGGGACGAGCCCGTCTACAAGGCCCAAGTCTGCACGGCGACTAGGCGGATTGTGGCGGGCTACCGCGACGGGACGGCCCGCTACGGTGACGTCGATGGCCGGATCGTGGTGCGCTCCGAGCTGGACTGGAGCCCCCGTGCCATCTCTCAATGCGGTAGCTTCGCGGTTGGCATGCATCATGACAGCAATCGGTTGAGCCTGGTTGACTTGAATGACTGGCTTCGCGGCGCCCCGCGGGTGTGCCGCGAGTTTATGGACCGTCGACTGGGCGCCACAGCCAGTTCGCACAGCGGGACCATCGAGGACGTGGCCATCAGCCCCGATCTCACGATGATGGCCAGCGTCGGACGCGATTCCATGCTGCGGGTCTGGGAACCCGCGACCGGACGGCTACTGGCCCGGCAAACCGTGGGAGACGCCGCCCAACACCAGGTGGCGTTCAGTCCCCGAAGCTGCCTGCTAGCCGTGGTCACCCAAGGGCATGTCGAGCTATTCGACGTCTGCCCGCTGCAAGACCGGGTGGCCCAACCCGTGGCCATGCATGCCGCGCCAGTGCTGGATTTTGCCTGGGTCGATGCGGATTGGCTGGTGTGTCTCAGCCGAACCCTTGTCGCGCCCTCCCCCTCGCCCACCGATGCACTGGTCGAAACGGTGCTCGTCAGCCGCTGGTTCCGGCTTCCCAATGGCAACTGGCAACGGGTGGAACAGATCATCGATCCGCCCAACCACGGTCGCTGGCTGCAAGCTCCGCTTCGGCTGGCAACGCACAATGCAGGCACATTGCTGGCCCACGCCGAGGACTCGCACGGCGTGGTGTTTCGCGATGCGGTTTACGGCCACCGACTGGGGCAGGTGGACTGTTACGAAAGCTCCTGCTTGCGGTTCTCGCGCGATGGCGAACTCTGGACCATTTCCGACAATCGGACCCTCACCGCCTGGCGCTGGCCCAATCCCAGCCCGCGGATCAAGATGCAGTTCGATTCCGGCACCCTGGCCGACAACTTCTCGGGGCTGGCTTCGCCTAAGAGGCTGTCTGATAATTATCGATTCACCGCGCGACCGCGGGTTCTGGCGAGGCGGCGCGTCATGATGCGAATCATCGAAATATAAATCATGGCTTCGCTGTTCTCGGGATGTTCTTCGTAGTCTCGGCTGTGCCGTCGATACAGATTGAGCCAGCCGAATGTACGCTCCACAATCCAACGCTTGGGCAAGACCTCAAACCCCTTGGCTTGATCACTCCGCCTGACGATGTGCAGCGTCCAGCGGATCTTCTCCTTAAACCAGTCGATCAACTGGCCCGCGTAACCTCCATCGGCGAACACGATCCGCATGCGATTGAGCGGACGCTTGAGCCGCTCAATAAGAAGCTTGGCGCCGTCGCGATCTTGAACGTCGGCTGAATGAACGATCACCGAGAGAATCAAACCCATCGTGTCGACTAGCAGGTGACGCTTGCGTCCCTTGACCTTCTTCCCAGCGTCGTAGCCGCGCGCCCCTTTTTTTGAGTGGTCTTGGCGGACTGGCTGTCGATGATCGCGGCGGATGGCTGCGCGTTTCGACCCTCCGCCGTGCGAACTCGGGTGACCAAGGTATCTTGGATCTTCTGCCAGCGACCGTTCTTCCTCCAGATCCGGAAGTAGTGGTAGACCGTTTTCCAGCTTCCGAACTCGGTCGGCAACGCCCGCCACTGGCAGCCCTCCTTGTTCAGATAGAAGATCCCGTTGAGAATCTGGCGGAAAGGGATCTCCCGAGGCCGTCCGCGTTTGGAGGTCGGTTTCGGCATCAGGGGCTGAAGTACGTCCCATTCCGCGTCGGTCAAATCACTCGGATACACGGCATCCATGCCCCACTCCTGGTTCTGGGATTTTTTGCTCTCGACGGATTCTATCACCTTGCGTTAGTATCCCAAACAGCAATTATCAGACAGCCTCTTAGAATCCCGACGTGAGGTTCCGGATCATTCAGCGAGCCCCAGAGGCCAAATGTACCGGCATCAATGGACGTGGAAGCCACACCATGCTGAACCAGCCGACAAACCAAGGCCTCACCTCATGGGGCTGCCTTATTCAAGTTGCGTTTCAAATTAACAGGTCGCTTGAAGACAAAATAGCCCTGCCCAACAGTCCCAACCAATTCCCATCCCTGATCACCAAAATAATTCAATCCCATATCTTGCCCGCTGAAGTCAATGATCCCCTCTTCGATAAGCGGGTCGCTACTGTCACCAAACACAAGGTACTCCCATCGGACCAATTC
>JBJHDE010000222.1:0-4779 GCA_050486385.1 Planctomycetales bacterium
AACACCCGAGGCTGATTGTCGCAACCCCCTCGAAACGCGGGCGTTTCCGGCAGTTCCCACGGTGTGGGCTGGCTGGCGCGACTGGCCGTGGCGGGCCCGACCAGCTTTCCGGCCGGGCGGTGTTGGGCTAGGATCGAAGCAGCCAGAGCGCACACCCCGACCTCAGCAACCCCCACGTCTTCATGAGCGCGACGACCAGCAAGCATCCCCGTTTGGCCACCACCTTTGTGGCCGACCAGGAGCGGGCCCACTGGCATGATGCCAGCCTGTGGTTCGTGCGGGTGAAACGCGATCGCGCTGCCGGCAGCGTGCCCGAATGGGAAGACTTGCGCAACTACGCCAAGCAAATCAAGACGCATACGATTGCCCATCTGGCCGACTACCTGGAACAGTTCGAGCGGAACGCCACGGCCCTGGGCGCGGTGGTCCACTGGGCCCGCGATGCCCGCGAACACAACCAGATCGTCGCCAGCATCCTGGCCGATCACAACATCCGTCGGGTGGTCAAAAGCAAAAGCATGCTGACCGAGGAGTGCCACCTGAATCCCTACCTGGAGAGCCAGGGCTTCGAGGTCGTCGACACCGATCTGGGCGAGCGGATCGTGCAGTTCGCCAAGGAACCGCCCAGCCACATTGTGTTGCCGGCGATTCACAAGAAGAAGGGCGATATCGGCGAGCTGTTCCATAAGCACCTGGGCACCGAGGCCGGAGCCACCGATCCGCAGTACCTGGCCGAGGCCGCGCGGGGGCATCTTCGTGAAAAGTTTCTGTCGGCCGAGGTGGGCATTACTGGTGTCAACTTTGGCATCGCCGAGACCGGTGGATTGGTGATCTGTACCAACGAGGGCAATGCCGATCTGGGCACCAGTCTGCCCAAGCTGCACATCGCCTCGATGGGCATCGAGAAGCTGGTTCCCTCGGTTCAGGACCTGGGCGTGTTTGTGCGGCTGCTGGCCCGTAGCGCCACCGGCCAGGCGATGACAACCTACACCAGCCACTTTCACGGACCGCAGCCCGGTGGCGAAATGCACATTGTGCTGGTCGACAACGGTCGTAGCGAAGTGCTGGCCGATGCCCTGTACCGGCAGAGTTTGCATTGCATCCGCTGTGGGGCGTGCATGAACACCTGCCCGGTCTATCGCCGCAGCGGTGGCCATAGCTACGACGCCGTGGTGCCCGGCCCGATTGGTTCGGTGCTTGAGCCGCTCCGCGACCCGGCGGCCCATGCCAGCCTGCCCCATGCGTGCAGCTTGTGTGGAAGCTGTGGCGATGTCTGCCCCGTGAAAATCCCCTTGCCCGAGCAACTGCTGACCTTCCGCCGCGACCTGGCCAAGCGGGGCCTGATTGGTTGGCCCAAGCGGATGGGCATGTGGTGGACCAGTTTCATCATGCGGCGTCCGCGGCTGTTTGCCTCGGCCGGCTGGATGGCCCGCACGTTGGTTCCCTGGATCCCACGCTTTTTGGTTTACAACCGACTGCTCAATCCGTGGGGCCGGCAGCGCGAGATCCCCCAATTTCCCAAGACCAGCTTCCGCCAAGCGTTTCGTCGGCGTTCCCCGTCCCCAAGCCCGACTCACCATGCCGAGCGACCCCAGCGTCCAGAACCCTCAACGTCGGGCCGAGATTCTCAAGGCGATTCGTCAACGCAACGTTCCGCCGGAACCGCGACCTGACCTGTCGCAGGGGCCTTGGACCGAATACGACGACAAGCCGGCCACCTTCTGCAAGTGGCTTGAACTCGCCGGTGGCCGAGCCGTCCGCCTGCCCAATCGCCAGGCCCTGGCCCAGGCCCTCGACGAGTGGCCCGCCTACAGCCAGGCCACGCACCGCGTCAGCCGGGTGCCGGGCGTCGGCCAATCGACCCTGGACTTGGCCGCCATCACCGATCCCCACGACCTGAGCCACCTGGATTTTGCCCTGGTCGAGGCCGAACTCGGCGTGGCCGAGAGCGGCGCCGTCTGGCTGACCGACGCCCAACTGGGTCATCGGGCGTTGCCCTTCATCGTGCAGCATCTGGGCGTCGTGCTGTCGGCCCGAGCCCTGGTGGACACGATGAACCACGCCTACGCCCGAGTTCACATCGAAGGGCCGGGCTTCGGCATGTTTTTGGCCGGGCCTTCGAAGACCGCCGACATCGAGCAATCGCTGGTCATTGGCGCGCACGGCCCGCGGAGCCATGTGGTGTTTTTGCTGGATGCCGATTGATTCGCCCCTCCGGCCACCGTGGTGCCGTATGCCGCTGGACGCCACCACGTTGCAAGCCGCCTTGGGCCCCTGGGACTGGTCGCCCGAGGAGTGGCTGGCCCTGGCCCACGCGCTCGGTCAACGTAGTCGGCCGGCGGTGCGATGGCGCGACGGCCAATCGCCCGACGCGCTGCCCTTCGCCGTCGAGCCGGTTCCCTGGAGCGATGTCGCCGGCTGGGTCGACGCCGCATGCCTGCCCAGCCAGCGGTTGGCCTACGCCACCGGGGCCTATTATGTGCAGGATGCCGCCTCGCTGTTGCCGCTGATGTTGCTGGACCTGCCGCATACGGCCCAGGTTTTGGACTTGTGTGCCTCGCCCGGCGGCAAGGCCACGGCCTTGGCCGAGCGATTGACCGAGGGCTGGCTGGTGGCCAACGAGGCGGTTCGCGCGCGGCTGCCGGCCTTAGAGTTCAACCTGGCGCGGCATGGGGCCAGCCGTTATGCCGTCACCGCCCGCGACCCCGACGAGTTGGCACGGTATTGGCCCGGCGAGTTTTGTGCCGTCCTGGTCGATGCGCCTTGCAGTGGCCAATCGCTGGTGGCCAAGTCCAAGCAATCGGCAGCCGCCTTCAGCCCGCGGCAGGTCGAGCACTGTGCCCTGCGGCAGCGGCGGATCCTGGAAGCCGCCGTCCAGTTGGTTCGCCCGGGCGGTCGGCTGGTCTACAGCACCTGCACCTTCGCCCCAGCCGAGAACGAAGACCAAATCGCCTGGCTGCTGAGTACCTTTCCCGGTTGGCGGCTGCACGGATGCCCGCGGCTCCAGCCCTGGGAATCGCCGCGGCTGCCCGAAACCTACCGCCTGTGGCCGCATCGCGACGGCTGCCTGGGCGGCTTCGCGGCCTGTCTGGAACGCTCGCCCCAGGCCGAAGGCTCGACGGGTCGACTCCCCCGGCCGCGGCTGCAGCGGCAGCGGCTGCCCGAGGAGCTGAAGTTGTGGGGGGATTTCGTTGAGCCCGCCGCCCCAATCGTGATGGCCAGCGAGGCACGGATGTTCTCGTGGTCGGTCGACCCAGGGCTCGACGGTTTGCTGGCCAACGCCGATGGCGGCCCCGAGCTGGCGTTTCGCAAAGGTCGCACCTGGTTTCCTTCGTACGCGCTGGCCATGCGACGCGACCCCACGTGGCGGCCCGCCCAACGCTGGGAACTCGACGAGGCCGCCGCCTTGGCGTTTGTGCAAGGCGCCGCCGTGCCTTGCAAACTCCGCGGCTGGGCCGTGGCCTGCTGGCAGGGCCAACCCCTGGGGTGGTGCAAGGCCGATGGCCGGCTCGGCAAGAATCATCTTCCCAAGGCAGGCTGGCTGAATCGACCCGCCGTGTGACCGTCGCACACCCTCCGCCTGCATCCTTCACAAGTTTGTAGTCAGCATCAGCCGTACAACAATCCTGTGAAGTGCCGCACACGCCCCCAAGCCTCGTGCAACAATCAAAAAAGCCTCGACCCGATCGTCAACAACGATTCGCCCTCTTCCGCGGCTCCGCGTGAGATGAATCGTTCTGATATACGAATCAGACATCACGCGTCTCACGATTGTTGTTTTTTGAGGTCACGCGGAGGCGCGGAGACGCGGAGGAGAAAAGCAGGAGGTGCGGCTGACGAGACTCATGCAAGGCTGGCAGCCTGCTGAGAGATCGTTCTCAACCGTTTCAGAACCGACCCCGATTCGATTTTCGGGACTTTTGTTCAAACTTGCGCACGTGAGCCTGAGCGGCGCGAAAGTTGGGATGATCGACGTCGCCGTTCATTTCAAACAGAAATCGGCTGGGGCAAGTCGGACGCTGCTTGCCCCATTTGCGGCGAGTCTTGGCAAAGCTGAGCGTCAAGCGATCGATGGCCCGGGTCATGCCGACGTAGGCCAGCCGCCGCTCTTCCTCAACATCTTCAAGTTCGCCGGCCAGGCTCCGTTTGTGGGGCAGTAGGCCCTCTTCCATGCCTACCAGATACACAATCGGAAACTCCAGCCCTTTGGCGCTGTGCAGTGTCATCAGCGTCACAACGTTTCCTATCCGCTCGGAGTTGCTCGACCGATCGAAGTCGCGATCTCCCAGCGCCGTCTCATCGAGAAAGCCTTCCAGCGACGTCCCGCCGGCCTGCTCCTGATAGGCTCCCAGGGCGTTGGCCACTTCCTCGACCGTCTGCCAGCGGGTGTCCAACTCTTGCTCGTCTTTGCAGACCCGCCGCAATTCGACACGATAGTCAATCGTCCCAATCAGGCTTTCAAACACATCGACCAAGGGTTGATGCTGAATCTGCCGGCGAAACCGCTCGATAAGCTGCACAAAGTCACTCACGGCCTGCCGCCCGCGATCGTTCAACAGTGCCAGGCTCTCGGGGTCGCGGAGCACCGTCCACAGGCTCCGACGCAGGGCCACGGCCCGCTCGGTGAGCGTCGTCAACGTGGCCGGGCTGATGCCTCGGGGCGGCGTGTTCACAATCCGCCGCAAGGCGAGTTCATCGTGGGGATGATTCAGGACCTTCAAATACGCCAGCAGGTCGCGGACCTCTTTGCGATCGAAAAAGCTTTGACCGCCCACCAGC
>JBJHDE010000222.1:4789-8259 GCA_050486385.1 Planctomycetales bacterium
GCCGTGGTTGTTCATTGGTACGAAATAGCACCGCCACGTCGCGGGCGTTGTGCAGATTGGTGCCCAGCAGCCCGGCAATCTCGGTCACCACGCCGCGGGCCTCGTCCTCTTCATCATCAAAGGTCCGCACTCGCACGGGCTCGCCACGGCCGCGGGCGGCGCGGAGGGTCTTCTCGTGTCGCTGGCTGTTCAGGGCGATCAGCGTGTTCGCTTTCTGCAGGATGGCATCGGTCGAGCGGTAGTTATCTTCCAAACGCACGATCTTGGCCTCGGGCCAGTCCCGCGCGAACGCCAGAATGTGACGGACCTCGGCGCCCCGCCAGGCATAAATACTCTGGTCGTCGTCACCCACGACACACAGATTGCGATGCCCCCCGGCCAGGGCCGAGGTAATGCGATACTGCAAGGTGTTGGTGTCTTGATACTCGTCAATCAAAATGTGTTGAAACCGACCGGCTTCCTCGGCCAGCACCTCAGGAAAACGTGTGAACACTTCGTCGGTACACAGCAATAAATCATCAAAGTCAACCGCCCCCCGCGACTTGAGCGCCTGCTGATACCGCCGATAACACGCCGCGGCTAAAAACTCGCGATCGTTTTGACAATCCCGCACCGCTTCGGCGGGGCCAAGCCCCAGGTTCTTCCAGCGACTGATGATCGCCAACACGTCGCCTGGCTTGAGGCTCGCCGCGTCGTCGCGGATCTCACGCAAGGCGACCTTGACCAACGACTCCTGGTCGCCGCGATCACAAATGCCAAATCGTCGCGGATAACCCAAACGCTCGATCTGCCGTCGCAGAATCTGCATGCACAAAGCGTGGAATGTCGCGATCAGCGGTCGCGCCGGTGGCCGCTTGCCCAACAGGGCCATCGCCCGCTGCTGCATCTCGCGGGCGGCTTTGTTGGTGAAGGTGACGGCCAAAATCCTGTCGGCGGGCGTCCCCCGGCGGATCAGCTCGGCAATGCGATAGGTGATCACCCGGGTCTTGCCGGTCCCGGCCCCGGCCAGCACCAGCAAGGGCCCGCGGAGTGTGAGCACCGCTTCGCGTTGGCTTGGGTTGAGATCAGCGGTCATGCGTTCTTGGGGCCAAGCGGTCCAATGCTGTCGTAGGGTGGGACGCCCGGCGAGCGGCCAGCCAAGCCCGAGTCGCCATCGGGCGGAGGCCCCTCGCACGGTGTGGTGGCTCGCCGCCCAATTGAACCCTCGATCGCCGAATCTCTCAGAATGATGGCTTTCGGCGATTTGTCCAGCCGGTGCGGCCCACCGCCCGCCCTGGGGCGTCCTTTGCGGTGGGGGCGGCCGGCGCTATACTCCCGTTCCGCGGGCGCTCGGCGAAGGATGAGCCAGCCCTGCCCCCACTTTTTATGGCACTGAGCCGCAGTTATGGCGATCATCCAGATCGACAATTTGACCAAGAGCTATCGTGTGTACGACAAGCGCGAGGGGCTGTGGGCCAGCATTCGCGGGTTGTTCTGGCGGAACAAGCGCTGGGTCGAGGCCGTCCGCGGCATTTCGCTGTCGGTCGAGGCGGGCGAGTTCGTCGCCTTCTTGGGGCCGAACGGGGCTGGCAAGACGACCACGCTCAAGCTGCTCAGTGGGGTGATCTATCCCACTTCGGGCACGGCCACGGTCATGGGCCATGTGCCTTGGCACCGCGACAACGAGTATCGCCGCCGCTTCGCTTTGGTCATGGGCCAGAAGAACCAGCTTTGGTGGGACTTGCCGGCCCAGGAAAGTTTTCGGCTGCATCAGCATATCTATCGCCTGGACCCCGGGCAGTACACGGCCACACTGGACGAGCTGGTCGAGTTGCTCAAGGTCGGGCATTTGTTGCGCCGCCCGGTGCGAGAACTCTCGCTGGGCGAGCGGATGAAGATGGAACTGATTGCCGCCCTGTTGCACGCCCCCGATGTGCTGTTTCTTGACGAGCCAACCATCGGGTTGGACGTGGTGGCCCAGCACGACATTCGCCGCTTTTTGAAGCAGTATCAACGCGAGCGGAATATCACGGTCCTGTTGACCAGCCATTATATGAAAGACGTGGTCGACCTGTGCGAGCGGGTCGTGATCGTCTCGCAGGGCGAGATTTTTTACGATGGCTCGCTGACGGGCATTCTCGATCGGTTCAGCGATCACAAAATCGTGACGCTGTTGCTGGCCGATGAAACCTTGCCGGCCCATTTGGAACGCTGGGGCGAGGTGCTGGAGGCCCGCCCGCCACGGGCCAAGGTGCGGATTGAACGCGCCCGGATCACCGAATTTCTGGCCGCCACGCTGGCTGGCCGCAACGTGTTGGACATCAGTGTCGAAGATCCGCCGCTGGAAGAAATCATCGCCGAGGTGTTTTCGGCCGGCGAGTCCGCCGCCGCGGATGTCGCGGAGGTCGAAGTCGGATGAGTGGCGAGGCCCCCACCACCGGTGCTGGCGAATGGCGAGCCTGGGCCCAATTGCAATGGGCCTTTTTTCAGGTTTGCCTGGCCGAGCGGTTTGTCTACCGGGGCGACTTTTTCCTGGGGACCTTCTTTCGGTTCCTGCCGATCGTGACGCAGATTTTTCTGTGGGGGGCCGTGTTCGCGGCGGTCGCCCAGCCCAGCGAAGGCGACGCCCGGGTGGCCGGCTTCAGCTATCACGAGATCATCGCCTATTACCTGATCACGATGTTGGCCCGGGCCGCTTCGAGCATGCCGGGGCTGGCCAGCGGCATTGCCCGCGATGTCCGCGAGGGCACGATCAAAAAGTATCTGATCCAGCCGGTGGATATGCTCAACATGCTGCTGTTGCAGCGGTTGGCCCACAAGCTGGTGTATTATGTGATGGCCGCGGTGCCGTTTGCAATTGTGTTTTACCTGTGCCGGGGCTTTTTCGATGCCACGCCCGATGGGGTCACGTTGCTGGCCTTCGTGGTGTCGTTGCTGTTGGCTTTCGTGCTGGGCTTTCTGTTAGAAGCGGTCATGGGTCTGCTGGCGTTCTGGCTGTTGGAGGTCAGCTCGCTGTTGTTGATTTTCATGATGCTGAACTTCTTCTTTTCGGGCCATATGTTCCCCATCGACATTCTGCCTTCGCCCTGGCAGGAGATCGTGCGGTGGCTGCCGTTTATGTACCTGGCCTATTTTCCCGCGGCCGTGTTCCTGGGCAAGGTGGCCGGTTGGGACTTGTTGTGGGGTCTGGCCGGCCAGGTCGGCTGGGTATTGGTGTTCTTCTTGCTCGCCCGCGTGGTGTTCGCGCGGGGGGTGAAGCGATACAGCGGGTTTGGGGGCTGATGGCCGTGGGGCCCGCTGCCGTGTTCCGGGATGGGAACTGCAAAATCCATGAGCGAAGCCGCACGATACGTCCGCGTGTTCTCGACCTTCGCCCGCAACAGCCTGGTGCGGGACATGACGTTTCGCGCGAATTTCGTGATCGAGTCGCTGGGGTCGTTGGGCTGGGTCTTAATGAACCTGGGCTTTTACCTGCTGCTGTATCAATACAC
>JBJHDE010000223.1:0-8252 GCA_050486385.1 Planctomycetales bacterium
CTCGTCGACGGTGTACACGCCCTTAAGCTGCATGACCCGCCCGTTCCACAGGTCGGCATTCGGGGCCTGAAACGGAGCCAGTTCGATCTCTTTCATCCGCCGCTTTTCGTCGGTCAGCAGCCTCCGCACCGAGAGGTACCGGATATTGCGGTAGGGTCGCTCCCACAGCCGCACATCCACAATCTTCCCGGTCGCCTTGACCCGGTCGGCAATGGCGGTGGGCCGCACGGCCAGCACCATACGATCATTTCGCGAGAGCTGGTCCTCCACCAACCGGGCGCGATAGGTCAGGCTCAGCGGCGAGGCCTCGACCAGGGCCACCAGCTTGTCCAGGTCGTCGGGCTCGATCTGCGAAGCCAGGGGCTCGTCCAGATTCCAAGCGTTCAGCAAATCCGGCGTCGCGCGGGCCTCGGCCAGGGTGACAATGCGGCCATCGTCGTGCCGCAGTGGTTGGCCCACGCTGGGCTCGAACAGCAGCAACTCGCCTTCGTGCAGCAGGGCCGGCAGCCACGGTCGGTAACCGCCGGGATAACCCGCATCGGGCACCGCCAGCATGACCACGTCGAGTTGCTGTTGGCGGGCCAGCAGGCAAAACACCCACGCCCGGCTTTCGGCGTGTCCCCGGCCGGTGAGCAGAATCTCCCACGGCTCCGAAGGTGGCCAGGCCAGCAGCATGGTGCGTTGGCCGGTCTCGGGATGGGTGCGGATTTCCACATCGTCCGGCGTGCCGGGCAGCAGGTCGATGTTGCGCACCGTCCAGTCGAACAAGGCCTCGGCCACGGCGAGTGGCTCCAGGGGTCGCCCCGCCACGATTGCGCGACTCAGGTCGCGAAACCACACGGCCTCCTGAAGAGCCCAGCCATCGTGCAGCAGCCGGAAGTCGGCACTTTGTTCGAACCGCCGTCCGTCGAGCCGGTTCATCGTCGCATTGATCACCGCATCCCGCCGCAGCTCGCCATCCAGGGTGCCGATCAGTGGGTCGCGGGCCCAACCGGCCTTCTCGGCCGAGTCCTGATTGCTGGCCCACTGATTCAAGCGATTCACCGCCTCGTCGAGGGTCTCGTCATTCTGGAAGACGATGACAATCTCACGCCGCTCGCGATGGAAGGTCGCACGGTCGCCGATGCCCCCCTCCTCCGAGGAACTTCGCCCGAACAACTCCTCGGGGTCCGAAACTTCAAAGGGGTTCGACTCGCCCAACCGCCGGCGAAGCTGCTCGGCCACCGCTCGCTGATAGTCGGTGCGCGTGGAATCGCGGTAGGCGATGTTGAACTGCTCGGGATTCTGCACCCCGTCCAGGGCTTGCCGCAGCAGCCCCCCCGCCTCGGGGCGATAACTCTCCCGTTGAATCGGACCAGCGACCTCGCCGGGCGGGGAACTCGGCTGGCATCCCTGCCCAACAGGCAAAGCCAACAGGACGGCCAGGCAGCAGACGACCGGGGGCCTCATAGTGGGGGTATTCCAGGGTCGGCGAGTCAAAGGACAGGGGCCGCGCATGAGGATTGCGGACCCAGGGCTGCATGTTGATACGCGGCCCGCGACGAATCGTTCGCCCCAGGTCGGTTGGGTTCAGGAGGTCGGGGCGGTCGCAATGTCGGATGCGACGGCCGGAGTCGGGGCCGGCTGACTGCCCACGGCCAGCGGGGGCAGGCAGAGTTCCAGCTCGATAAAGGCTTCGGGCTGCTGGGGATAGGCCGCCGCCAGGGACTTGAGCGTATCCCACCGCTGGCTGTGATGCGGGTGCTCGAACCGTGGCGGCTCGTCGGGCAGGTTGAGCAGCAACTCGCGACGGAGCATCATCGCCCGAATCTTCCGCGTCCGCAGGCGGCGGGATTCGCCGTAGGCCTCGCAGGTCAAACACAGTAAGTATTTGATTTTCTTGGGCTTGCGAATCGTCGCGTCGACGCCCGCCGCGTCGCGGACAATCTCGCCGGGGCTGAATCGCTCGGCCACCAGGTTGAGCACCGCGTTCAACAAAAACCACGCCTCGTCCTTGGCCAATGGCAGCAGCGGTTGCTCGGGGGTGGTCTTCCGGGAGGCGGCCAGGACCTTCTCGCTGGCCACTTTGTTGAGCAGCACCGCGTCCAGGCTAGTCTCGAGCATCGTGCGGATCAGCAAGGTGCCATCTTCGATGAGATTGAGCGAGACGTTGAGTCGGTCGAGAAACTCCTTTTTCCGCCACGCCCGGAGCGCCCGACGCCGGCCCCACCACAATCCGACGACCAACCACAACACGCTCAAGCCCACGCTGGGCCAGTGGTCGCGGAACAGGTCGACCACCTGCAAGGCGTGCTCGGCCAGCGGACGGATCCAATCGACATTCATGGGGCGAGGGCCTCGCGCTGGGGAAATCGATCGGGACTGGACCAGCACTTCGCGCGGACAACCGGCTCGGGTCGTCGGCTCACTCAACGAACAATCACTCGGCGGCAGGGACCCGCGGATGGGCCCGGGTGATGGCCAGCACCTCGTCCAGGACTTTGGCGTTGGTCGCGACACCATCGCCGGAGTGAATCGTGGCGACGCCAGCCCAATCGGTGAAGGTTCCGCCGGCCTCGGTGAGAATCGGCGGCAGAGCGGCACAGTCCCAGACACTCATTTTGGGGTCGATCATGACTTCGGCTCGCCCGCTGGCGACCAGCATGTAGCCGTAGCAGTCGCCCCAGGTCCGATCCAGTCCAGCCGCCTTGCGGAGCTGATCGTAAGCCTCGAAGCGGCCCCAATTCTCGAAGTGTTTGACACTGGTGGTCAGAAACAAACTGTCCTTGAGGCTGGACACCCCGGAGACCTTCAATCGCTGGGGCAGCCCACCGTGGCGGATTTCGTAAGCCCCCAGTCCCACGCCGCCATAGTAGTATTCGTCGAGCACCGGAATGCCCACCACGCCCACCTCGCTCTTGCCGTTCAGTTCGATCCCGATCATCGTGCCGTACTGCGGCGTGCCCCGGACAAAGCTCTTGGTGCCGTCAATCGGGTCCAAAATCCAACGGTAACCGCTGGTTCCGGGCGTCTCGGGGAACTCTTCGCCCAGGACGCCGTCGTCCGGAAACTTCTCGAGAATCCGCTCGCGGAGCAACTGCTCGGCGGCCCGATCCGCCACGGTCACCGGCGAGAGATCTTCCTTGATTTCCACGCCCAGCCGATCGGTCCGGAAATACTCCAGCGTCAGCTCGCCCGCCTCGCGCGCAATGTGGACCGCCCAATCCAACCGCAACCGCCGCTGCTCTTCGTTCATCGCTGGCCCCAAGTCCCCGCGGGAAGCAAAATCCGCGCTTGTTTTAGCTACCGCCGTAGCTGGTGGGAATGGCCGACAGTGCCTTCCGTTGCCTCAGGCCCTGCGGACTCGCGGGAAAAACCTCCCAGGTGGCGGCAATCTGGGCCCGAAGGCTCGCAGCCTGAGTGGGCGGCCTTCGCTACAATGCGGCCTGGGGCCCCAACAGCCAACCGCGGCCCTGGCCCCCTTCCACCAGCAATCGCGGGGACACCTGGTATGGGCGAACGGCTCGCCGGGACCATCGAACGGGTGACCTTCCATAACCCCGAAAACGGCTTCTGCGTGCTTCGCGTCGCCGTGCCCGGCGAGCGTGAGTTGACCACCGTGGTCGGCAAGCTCACCACGGTGGCCCCCGGCGAGCACCTCGAGGCCCAGGGCCATTGGACCCTGGATCGCCAACACGGCCGGCAGTTCCAAGCCGAGCAGTTGCAGACCAGCCCGCCGGCTTCGCTAGCGGGCATCGAGCGCTATCTGGGCAGCGGCGCGATTCGCAGCGTGGGCCCCAAACTGGCCGCAGTCATCGTCCGCCAGTACAAAGAGCGGACCCTCGACATCCTGGATCAGCACACCGACCTGCTGGCCCACGTGCAAGGCATTGGCCCCAAGCGGCTCAAACGCATCCGCGCGAGCTGGCACGAACAACGCGAAGTCCGCCGCATCGTGCTGTTTCTGTACGAACACGGCATCGGCACCGCTCGGGCGGTCAAGATCTATCGGGCCTTCGGTCACGAAGCCATCGACCGCATCCGCGGCAACCCCTATTGCCTGGCCGACGAGATCCGCGGAATCGGCTTCCCCACGGCCGACCAACTGGCCCAGCGTCTGGGCTTCGACAAGCACTCGCCGCTGCGTGCCCAAGCCGCGACCTCCTACGCCTTGCAACAGCTCACCCTTGAGGGGCACACCGGCTGTCCCGAACCGGTGTTGGTCGAGCGAGCCTGCCGGTTGATCGATGCCCAAACCGAGCTGATTGACCAGGCCCTGAGCCATCAGATCGCCCAAAAGGCCATCGTCCGCGAGCCGGTCGACGGCGAGCCATGGGTCTTTCTGGCCGCGCTGTGGCGGGCCGAAGTCGGCCTGGCCCAGGCCGTGCGTCGCCTGGCGGAAAGCCGCCAGCGACCGGCTCCGCCGGAGGACCTGGATGCCCAAGTGACGGCCATTGAAGAGCGGCTGGAAATCGCCCTGGCCTCGCAACAGCGCGCCGCCCTTGAAGCCGCCTGCTCGGCCGGGCTGCTGGTGGTCACCGGCGGGCCGGGCGTCGGCAAGACGACACTCATCCGAGCGCTGATCGAGGTGTTTCACGCCCAGCGGCTTGAATGCGTGCTGGCCGCCCCGACCGGTCGCGCCGCCCGACGCATGACCGAGGCCACCGGCCATCCGGCCAAGACCCTGCATCGACTGCTGGAGTGGGAACCGGCCGTCGGCGGTTTCGCCCGCTCCGCCGAGCGGCCCCTCTCCGGCGATGTGTTCATCATTGACGAAGTCTCAATGGTCGACGTCGCCCTGGGCTACCAGTTCTTGCGGGCGGTGCCCGACAGCGCCCGGGTGGTGCTGGTGGGCGATGTCGATCAGCTTCCTTCGGTGGGTCCGGGTCGGGTGTTGGCCGACGTGATTGAATCGCGGGTCGTACCGGTGGTCCGCTTGACCGAGGTGTTTCGTCAGGCCCGGAGCAGTCGCATCGTCACAGCGGCCCATGCCATTGATGCCGGCCAGCTTCCTCCGTTGGATTCCCCCGGCGAGGCGCTGTCGGACTTCTATTTCATCGAGACTAGCGATCGCGAACGGACGGCCGAGACGATTCTCAAGCTGGTGCAGGATCGCGTGCCCCAGCGGTTTGCGATGGATCCGCTGTCCGACATTCAAATTCTTTGTCCCATGAAGCGCGGCAGCCTGGGCACGCGAGAATTGAACCGGCTGCTGCAAGAGGCGCTCAATCCCGCCCGCACGGCCTCGGGCGGCGAGCGGCCGCAAGTGGAACGTTTCGGCACGCAGTTTCGTCAGGGCGATCGGGTCTTGCAGACCGAGAACAACTACCAGCGAGACGTCTCGAACGGCGATTTGGGTTGGATCGAGTCGATCAACGACATCGAGCAGGAGGTGATCGTCTCGTTTGAAGGGCGGCGGGTTGAATACGATTTTGGCGATCTGGACGAGTTGGTGCTGGCCTACGCCCTGAGCGTTCACAAAAGCCAGGGCTCCGAGTATCCCTGCGTGATTGTGCCCTTGGACACCCAGCACTTCACCATGCTTGAACGGCATTTGCTGTACACCGCCATCACGCGCGGCAAGCGGTTGGTCGTGCTGGTCGGCAGCCGCCGGGCGTTGGAACTGGCCGTCAGCCGCACCGACGGCCAACAGCGGTACTCCGCCCTGCTGAGCCGCTTGCGAGCCGAAATGTGAAGGCGGCCCGCGGCTTGCAGCCCGCGGAAGGCCGCTCCGTCAACGGCTGCCTTATGCCCGATTGTTCGACCCGGCCGAGCGGTCACGCGCGCCGGCGGTCGGAGAGATCCCGGATGGAAGCCGCCACAAGCTTGGTCGATTCCAACTCGATCGCACTGAGTGAAATCTCGGCCGGAAACTCCTGTCCATCCTTTCGCAGTCCGCACAGCGCTAAGCCCGACCCCATGGGGCGGAAGCTCGACGACGAAAAGAATCGCTGCACCTTTTCGGGATGACTCTCCCGGAAACGCCGCGGAATCAGGATCTCAATCGGTTGATCGATCAACTCGTGTTGGCTGTAGCCGAAGATGTTTTCGGTCTGGCGGTTGGCCAGTGTGATCCGACCCGCCGCATTCACCAGCACCAGGGCATCCGGCGCGGACTGCAACACACCTTCAAACAGAAGCTGCGACTTCTTCAATTCCGTGATGTCGCGGCCAACGGCATAGAGCGCCCGTTCACGGGCCATCGGCGTGATATGCCACGACACCCAGCGGGTCGTTTGATCGACCCGCAGCGTTCGTGTGACAAAGTCAACCGCTTGCTGCTCCGAGTGCGCGGTTCGCAATGCCTCAGCCGCACCCGCGCGGTCAGCGTCAAGCATCAGCTCCACGAAGGGTGCGCCGAGCAAGTGATCGCGATTGTAACCCAACGAGTCCCTCCAGGCGGGACTCAACTGACCGAGCCTCCCGTCGGCGTCGACGATGGCCAGCAGGTCCTGCGAAAGAGCGAAGAACCGCTCACGCTCGGCTTCCGAACGTCGCAGTTCCGCCAGCTCACTGACCCATGTTCGTACAGCTTGGCCCAACTGTTCGGCGGACGCATGCCGATCACTCGGCGATTTCTGCAAGCCCTTGAGGCAAATTTGTTCCAGCGCCGGGGGCACGCCCGGCACAAGCTCGCTGGGCGGAGCGGGAGATGCGCACTTGACCTGTTCCAACACTTCAATGGTGCTGGTCCCGGCAAACGGCGGCCGGCCACACAGGATCTCGTACAGAATCGCACTCAGTCCGTAAACGTCTGCACTGGGACCAACGGCATCGCTGTCGCCAGCCGCTTGCTCGGGGGCCATGTAAGCGGGCGTGCCCAGGATTTGCCCGGCCACGGTCTCGGCGGGCTGAACGGACCGCAGGTCAACGGGATCGGTCACCACGTCGCTGCGATCGTGTTGCTTGGCCAGGCCCCAGTCGATGACGACCACCTCGCCATAGTCGCCAAGAATCACATTCTCGCATTTGAGATCACGATGGATAATTCCTTTGGAATGGGCATAGGCGACCGTGTTGCAAATAATGTCAAAGGCGTTCAGCAAACCAAACAGCACCTTCAACGGCCGCTGATGGTGGTGATAATTCCGCACCTCCTCGGTCAAGGTTCGACCGCGCAAGAACCGCATCGTGTAGTAAGGCAGCCCGGTCACCGGGTCGCGGCAGATCTCGTAAACCGGAACAACGCCGGGATGGTCAAGCTGTCCGGTGATTCGCGCCTCGCGCAGAAACCGAACCTGGGTCATCTCCGAAGGAATCCGCTGCGAATGGAGTTTCTTGACGGCAACATCGCGATCGAGTTCCAAATCGCGAGCCAGCCAAATTTCGCCAATTCCCCCGGCTGCATGTAGATTGCTCAACGAGTAGCGCTGCTCGTTGGCCGCCGCTGGCAGAGCGCCGTCGGCGGCGGCTTCGTAACCCAAGGTCTTGTCGGGCGAGTGTTGGTCTTCGGGGTTCATGAACGGCCTCGGACAAATTACTAAACAGACCGCGTATGTCCCGGCCCTTGGGGGTCTTCGCAAACCCTTGGCGGTGCGTGGGGCACCTCAGCCGGGACGTTTGGCGGGTTCGGCCAGGCGAAGCAAAAGCTGCTCGATGACCACCCGCGGTGGCAGGGCGCTGTCGCCTTTGAGGTCGAGATCGGCTTGAACCAGCCATTGCGGCAGGGCCAGCCCACGCACCCGGCCCAGATGTTTGAGCTGCCGCTCGGCCTTGTCGACGGCAAACTTCACACCCACGGCGGCCAGGACCTCGCGGAGTGAACGCCGACGCCCGGCGGCTTCGGCCTCGACAAACATCCGCGATGCGGCGGCCAAACGGCGAAGTGTGTAAGCCATCTGGGCCAGCAAAGCCACGGGGCTCTCGTTGGCGGCCAGCAGGCGATCCAGGTGAGACAGCGCCTGCGGCGCATCGCCCGCGAACGTGGCGTCGATCATCTCCCAGGCGGTCCGGGCCTTCCACGATCCCACGGCCTCGGCCACCATGCCGGGCGTAATAGTATCGCGTTCGCCGGCCAGATTGGCCAGCTTGCCCAGTTCTTGATTGAGCAGGCCCAGCTCGGGGCCCACGAGTTCAATCATCTGATCGGCGGCCTCGCGATCCAGCTTCTTTTTGCAGGTCTGTTTGCACCAACGAACCAGCCAACCCGCCAGTTTGCCGGGCGGGGGCGTTTTGCACTCGATGGGCAAACCGCTGGAGGCCACGATTTTGGCCAGCCGCGTGTTGGCCGGCCAGGTGCCCACGACCAGCACCAGCACGCTTTTGGCCCGGGG
>JBJHDE010000224.1:0-8234 GCA_050486385.1 Planctomycetales bacterium
CCAGAAGGGGGTGGAACGAAAGCCATCATCCACGGCGTGCTTTGAGAAGCACTCACTCAGCAATCATAAAGTGAAACCCCCTGGCGGGCAACGAGTTTCGTGCCAGTTCGCCCTATCCAGTGCCCCATGGAGCGTCCTGCCGCCGGCCTCCTAGTTGACATGGGCTATCGAAATCGGTCTTTCAGGGAGTTCGGTCTGGTCGGGCGGCCGCAATCTCGCGAAACTCAGCCAGCCGGAAGCTTTCTTCGCGCATGCGGCCCGACTAAAACCAACGCACACCAGAGGGTGGCACGCACTGGGCGACCGAGACCACACCGCAAGGGGACAACCACTGATGACGCAGCAAACGATCTCACGTCGCACGGCCCTGGCCGGAGCGGCAGCCTTGGCCGTGCCGTACTTTGTGCCGGCTCATGTCTTGGGCGGCCAGGGGCAGCCGGCCCCCAGTGACCGGATTACCCTGGGAGTGATTGGCACCGGCGGACGCGGCCGGGCGCTGATCAACGACGCCCTGCAACACCGCGACGCCGTGGTGCTGGCCGTGGCCGATGTCGACCGGCATCACCTGGACGAAGGCAAGCGGCAGACCGACCAGAAAGCCGGCAATCAGGATTGCCAAGCCTACGGCGATTTCCGTGATTTGCTGGCCCGCGACGACATCGACGCGGTGATCGTGGCCACCCCCGACCATTGGCATGCGCTCAACAGCGTGGCCGCCGCCCAGGCCGGGAAGGACATCTACTGCGAAAAACCCCTGGCCAACAGCATTGGCGAGGGGCGGGCCATCGCCCAAGCCGTGGAGGCCAACAAGCGGATTCTGCAAGTCGGCAGCCACGAGCGGAGCACCGCCGGGTGTCGGCAGGCCTGCGAGTTGGTCCGGAGCGGGGCGATCGGCAAGGTGCGGCGGGTCACCGTCAGTCTGCCCACCAACGATCGGCACCACAACGACGCCCGCAGCTTCAACGAGCCGCTGGATCCCAAGCCGGTTCCCGACCACTTGGACTATGACTTCTGGCTGGGACACACGCCCAAGGTGGCCTATCAGCCGCGGCGGGTGCATTTCTGGTGGCGGTTTGTCTTGGCCTACGGCGGCGGCGAGATGACCGATCGTGGGGCCCATGTGTTGGACATTGCCCAGCTTGGCCTGGACAAAGACACGACCGGCCCGGTCAAGATTGTGGCCCAGGGCAAGCGAAACACCGACAGCCTGTACGATGTGTTCTGGGACTACGACTTCACCCTGACCTACGACGACGGGACCGAGCTGGTGGGCACCAGCCAGCAGGGTCCACGGGGGCTGAAGTTTGAAGGCGAAGACGGTTGGATCTTCGTCCATATTCATGGTGGCCGGCTTCAGGCGAATTCGGCCGACGTGCTGGCGACCCCCAGCGACCAGTTGAGCCACCCGCTGGCGCGGAGCCCCGGCCACATGCGGAACTTCCTGGATTGCGTCAAGAGTCGGCAACAGCCCTTGGCCCCGGTCGAGGCCGGTCACCGCACCGGCTCGCTGTGCCACCTGGCCAACATCGCCATGCTGTTGGAGCGGCCCCTGAGTTGGGACCCCGAGAAAGAACAGTTCGCCAACGACGACGAGGCCAACGCCCTGGTCACCCCCAGCATGCGCGATCCGTGGACCCTGGGGTGAACCAAAACGCGGATCGTGTTGCCATCGCCCGGCGGGCCAGACAAGCGCCCGCCGGGCGAACCGTTGGCGGCAGGGTGGTCCTGGCCGGTGGCGGCGCGCACCGCGTCGGGCCACTCAGTTGCGGTACCGCTTGATCTCGCGGGCGAGCTGCCGGGTGGCTTCCCGCTTTTTGAGGACTTCCCGCTTATCGTAGCCCTTGCGGCCCTTGCCGATGCCCAGCAGCAGCTTGGCCCGGCCGTTGCGGAAGTACATCTTGAGCGGCACCAAGGTGTGGCCGGTCTGATAGGCCTTGTCGGCCACCTTGTTGATCTCGCGGCGATGCAACAGCAGCTTGCGGGGCCGCTTGGGATCGTGATTGAAGCGGTTGGCTTCAATATATTCGGGGATCTCGCACTGCATCAGCCAAACCTCGCTGCCCCGCATCCGGCCGTAGGCGTCCTCAAGATTGCACTTGCCGTTGCGTAGGCTCTTGACCTCCGAGCCCTGCAGCATGATGCCGCACTCCAGGGTATCGAGAATGTCGTAGTCAAACCGGGCACGGCGATTCTCGCTGATCACCCGCTCGTAGCCATCATTCTGGGCGGGGGCTTTCTTGGGCTTGTTCATTGCGGGGGGCTCGGGGTGCGGGTGAATCGCCGTGCTTCACCAAGGGTTCAATGTACTCGTCGACCGCCCAGTGTGCGACGGCAAGCCGCCGGGGAGCCGAAAACCGACCTTGAGGCCGCCGCGGGGTGAGCGGTAGAAAACACCGCTCGCCGAATGTGTCGCGTTGCCCCCCAAGCTCGCTAAGGGCCGCCGGAATGCCATCACACCGAGATCCGTCTGGAGCCCCAACCCCGCTTTCGCTGGCCGGAAGCCTGGTGCTCGTCCTGCTGATGGGCCCGGTGGTCTGGGGACAGTCTGCGTCGCGGTTTCCCTACGTTGCCTATGTTCAAGCCAGCGAGGCCCGCCTCCGCAGCGGCCCCGGCCCCCAATACTATTCGACACAGACTCTGGAGACCGGCCAGGCGGTCGAAGTCTACCGGCACGACCCGGGCGGCTGGTTGGCCATTCGCCCGCCCGAGGGAGCATTCAGTTGGATTGATGGTCGCTACGTCCAGGTCGATGCCGACGGCGGCGGCCGGTTGGTCGCCGATCAGGTGGCGGTGCGGATCGGATCCGACCAAAGCGACATTAGCGACGTGATTCAGGTTCGCCTCCCGCAGGGCGAGCGACTTACTCTGCTGGATGCCAAGGAATTGGGTGGCGGAGCCAGTGCGCGAACCTGGTACAAGATCACCCCCCCGGCTGGCGAGTTTCGCTGGATTCGCGCTGCCGATGTGAGCCAACGGGCCCCGCGGCCCCCGGAAAACAGACCCCGCGAGAACACGCCCCCAAGGCGTTCGGCCCCGAGCGAGTCGGGCGTGCGGGCAGCGGTCATGTTCGAGGATGCCGCTGACGACGCGAAGCCGGCCGCCACCGACACACCCGACGGGCAATCCGCCGAGTTGGACCTGCTGCACCAGGAACTCGTGGCCATTGTGGCCGGCACGCCGGAGACATGGAAGTTTGAACGTCTGCATTTGGGCGCGCGGCGTTTGCTGCTGAGCGCCACGAACCCCGATATCCGTAGCGAAGCCCGCTTGATCTTGGACCGCATCGAGCGGTTCGAGGAGATTCGCGATCGCTATCGGCGGCTGGACGAGACCGCCACGGCCGATGCCGAACGTCCCTCGGCCGGCGCCCGAGAGAGCATTGTCCGCGATGCCTCGACCGCGCGACCCGCGGCTGGTGCGTCGCCATCGCGGAAGCCCGACGAAGTGGAACTCCGGGATCCTCGGTTGGATGGTCAAGGCTGGCTGACGGCGGTGGCCTCGCGGCAGGTGGGGCAGCCGCATTTTGCGTTGACCAATGCCTCGGGCCAAGTCCGCTGCTATCTGACGCCTGCCCCAGGCGTGCGGCTGAATCGGCACCTGGGCGAGCATGTGGGGGTGATCGGCACTCGTACGCCCGCCATCTCTGGTGGGGTGCCCCATGTGATCGTCAAGCGGATTGTGCCCTTAGACGCCGAATGAACCCCGGCGAGGGCTGGGTTCCGTCAGGTGGCCGAGTACTGCTTGGCGTCCCAGCCGGCGATGACCGGGGTGTCGTTGGAGCCATCCTTGAGCTGCGGGTAGTAGTACATCGTCTGCTTGAAGTAGCGAAACTGGACGTCTTCGGTGGGGCGATCGTTGCCCTGGGTCTTCATCTCGTAGTAAGCGACCGAGACCTCTTCGAACTCGAATTTCAGGTAGGTCTGGCCGGCGGCCCGAGCGACTCCGCCGGAGCGTCGCAACAACACGGTGGCCTTCTTGAAGACCTGCTTGCCGGTGACGTTGAGCGCACTGAGATAGGCCTTGAACAGCGACGGGCTGGCGCTATCCAGGTACTTGGTGATCTGGAAGGCGAAGTGTTCGGGATCGTCGGCGACTTCTTCAAAGCTCTTCTCTCGACCCAATGAGAAGTCGTCGTCCGGCCAGTCCTCTTCCTGGGTAGACTTCTCGCTTTGCTCGCGGGCCTTCTCGGCCTTGGCCTTTTCGCGCGACTGCGAGGCCTCGAACAGGCTCTTGGTGGAGCCGACATCAAACGACAAGAGCGCCATCGCCCCTTGCGCCGCCATGGTCTTGTCGCGGCATTCGCCCTTGACACCGGTCAAAATCAAGTAGGCATCAAACACCGTCGGTGGCTCCAGACGTGGGATACGGAAGCAAACACAGCTTCTGCGTGGTCACGAAGACTTGCGACCGAAAGGCGGCTCACTTGAAATAGAAACTCATCTCGACCATCGCCCCTGGGGTTCCATCCGCCTTCTGGGGCCAGTAGCTGATATGCACGCCTCGGAAACCGATCTTGATGGTCTCGATGGGGCGCTTCTCGGCTTCGGTCTTGAGGGAGTACGATTCGATGAACACGTCGGAAAACGTGTAAACCGCCAGCACGTAGCGCGGTTCGCCGCCACGGCGGAGCACGACATGGGCGGATGTGTAGCGGAACAGTCCGCCTTGTTCCTGGGTCCGCGAGGTACTGCAGTAGGCCTGCAGCAGCGTGGGGCTGGATTTGTCGACCCACTTGGTAACCGTGATGATCTGCGTGTCGAGCAGCTTGTCGGGTGTGGAGCCGCCATGCTCGGAGATCTTGAACTTGGCGTCGAGCATACCCTGCAAGGTGGCCGAGTTGTCATCCGTCAGGTCCGAGCTTTCCACCGCGGCGCTGAACTGCTGGTCCTCTTCGTCCAAGCGGTTGGTCTCGATGTCCGTTGTGGCACCAAGCTCGAAGCTCAAAATCTCGATGGCCGACTCATAGCCTTGATCCTTGATTTCCTGGTCGGTGGTCTCGCCTTGGATGGGTGGTGCCGGGGCTTCCGGACCTTCGAAAACGAGATAGGCTTCGAGATAGTCTGCACCCACGTAACGGATCCTCCGCGGTAGCTGGAACGATCAGCAACTGCAACGACCTGCGCTTCGGACGTGGCACACCCAGGCGGTGTGATTCCCGGAAGTCGGCCCGACCAGGCACTGCTGGCACGAATTCTGTTTGAGGTGCTTCGCGGGGACCAGTCGCCCGGCCAGACCAGGTCGGACCACAACTGCTCCAGGTGACCCGAGTCGCACGCCTGGGAACGGCCTACGTAAGAACAACGGACCCGAGAGCCCTGCGGATCACCCGGGCGATGGCCGCCGCGAAACAGCAAAGCGGCCACTCGGACGGCAAAGCCCACCACCCCGGTGCGCAAATCACGGGAGTGGTGGGCACTTGACGCATCCTGAGAGCCCGCGACCAGACAATGGGCCGCTGGCGTCACTCGACGTTGGTACTCTCTTCGTTCTTGACCACGCTCCAACTGAACGTCTTCGGGTTGCCGACCGAACCCTTTGCGCTCTGCTGTTGATAGATCATGTTGATCGCACCGTACTGGAAGACGACCGTCTCGGTAGGAACGTCGTCGCCGTCGGCACCGGCCCAAGTCACGCTCTGGACGGCCACCATGTAGAAGGTGTACTGCAAGTACGGTTCGGCGGCAGTGCCAGTACCCGCCTTGCGGATGTGCAGCATGCAGCTTTCGTAGTGTCCGCCCAGACAGCAGGTGATCGTCAGGGCCGGGCTGGCGCTGTCGGTGTTCTTGACGATCTCGAACTCTTTGAACTGGGCCTTACCCGCGCCGGCACCACCGGTGGCCGAGGTGATGTCCAGGTGGTTTTCCACGCCGAAGCCGAAGGAGCTGATCTGGGTCCAGCCTTGGTGGGCGTGGTCCAGGCACTCCCCTTCAAAATCCTTGGCGGCCGCACTTCCGCCTTTCGTAAACACGATGAATGCGTCAAACGCCATGTGCAAATCCTCAATGTGGCACGGGAGAGAAGGGGCCGCCTACCAACGTAGCCCCGATGCGAACACCAACGCACTGGCGGGCCGGTCGGATCAAAAAAACGCAAAGTTCGATCCACCGGCCCGAACGGGACTCAACCCTTCTTGGGAACTTCAGCCACCAGCCGCATCGACGCGCTGAGTCCTTCCAACTGGAAGTGTGGCCGCAAATAGGCCACGGCCTCGTACCAACCGGGCCGGCCCTCGACCTCGCGGACATCCACGCTGGCATCGGCCAAGGGCCGCTTGGCCTTAATCTCGTCGCTGGCCGTCGAGGGATCGACCACGTAGTTCTTGATCCAGCCGTTCAGCCAGTTGCGGCAGTCGGTGACCTCCATGAACGAGCCGATCTTGTCGCGGGCCATGACCTTCAGGTAGTGGGCAAACCGCGAGGTACACAGCAGCAGGTTGAACTTGCTGGACAACTCGGCATTGGCGTTGGCCGCCGGGTCAAAGTAGGTCTTGGGCTTCTGAGCGCTCTGGGCTCCCAGGAAGGCCGCGTAGTCGGTGCCCTTCTTGTGCAGCAGCGGCATAAAGCCCAGCGAGCTAAGCTCGTACTCGCGGCGGTCGGTGATGGCGATCTCGGTGGGGCACTTCATGGCCACCTCGCCATCGTCGGTCGGGAAGGTGTGGACCGGCAGGCCCTCGACCTTGCCTCCACCCTCGACGCCACGGCTGCGAGCAAACCAACCCCACTGCGAGTAGGCATCGGTGATCCGGGCGGCATAGGCCCAGGCGCTGCTCATCCAGGCGTACTTGGTGTGGTCGGTGCCATCGACACCCTCTTCGTAGGCAAACTCGTCGCAAGTGCGGAACTCGGCCCCGTAGGGCAGCCGCGACAACACCCGCGGCATGGTCAGGGCCACATAACGGCTGTCTTCGCTGTCGCGGAAGCTCTTCCAGGCGGCGTATTCGACCGAGTCGAAAATCTTGGCCAGGTCCCGCGGCTTGGGCAGCTCGCTGAAGCTTTCGAGGTTGAACATCTTGGGGCTGGACGCCGTCACCATCGGGGCGTGCGAGGCGGCCGCCACCCCCGAGAGCATCTTCAACAGGCTCACGTCCTCGCCCGAGCGACCGAACTCGTAGTCGGCCACCAGCATGCCGTAGGGCTCACCACCCAACTGGCCATACTCTTCTTCGTAGACCTTCTTGAACAAGGCGCTCTGGTCGAACTCGACCGCCTTCTCCAGGTCCTTGAACAGGTCGCGCTTGCTGGTGTTCATCACCCGGATCTTCAGCGAGGTGCCCGTCTCGCTGTTCATCACCAGGTAGTGCAGACCCCGCCAGGTGCCTTCCAGCCGCTGGAACTCGGGGTTGTGCATGACCTCGTTGAGCTGGACGCTGACCTTTTTGTCGATCTCGCTGATCCAGTACTTGATGTTTCGCTCGACGTCCTGGCTGACCACCTGGCCCGGCTTGACGACCTGACTCAAGAACTGCTTGAAGTAGTCCTTGGCCCGCAGTGCCTCTTGCTCGTCCTGCGGGCGGGTCGTGGCAATCATTTGATCCAGCAGGTTGGCTTCGGCGGCTTCGGCCTCGGCCGCCGGGGCGGCTTGGGACTTTTCTTCGGCGCTGCTCATGGTCGGTTCAATGCCTTCGGCGCAGGGGAAATCGGTCAGATTGGCTCACGGATACCGCGATTCGCGACAAGGCGTCTCGCTCACATTCGACCCACGCAGGGCCCGACGGGGCCGGCGGAATCAGGACTCTTCTTCCTTCTCTTCCAGGCCCCAGTCCGAGGCCAGCTTCTGGGCCTGCTCGCTGTCGGTCATCAGGGCACCCAGCATCTCTTCGAGCTTGTCGTTGCCTTCCATCTTGGTCAGCAACTGATCCAGACGGTGCCGCATCTCCAGCAACTCGCGGAGGGCCGGAACCTGCTTGGCGACGTTCGCGGGATCGAAGTCGTCCATCGACTTGAAGTTCAACTCGACGTTCAGCCGCGTGTCGTCGTCGGTGAGCTTGTTGTCCACCTTGAAGGCCACCCGCGGGGTGCTTTTCTCCAACACGTTGTTGAAGTTGTCGCGGTCGATGTTGACGAACTTGCGATCCTTCAAGGGCCGCAGCTTCTCGGAGGGATTGCCAGACAGGTCGGCAAGGACGCCCACCACGAACGGCAGTTCCGTCTTCTGCATCGCCCCGTTGGTTTCAACGTCGTAAGTGATCTGAACACGCGGCCGACGCACGCGGTCCAGCTTCTTCTGCATACTGG
>JBJHDE010000225.1:0-8201 GCA_050486385.1 Planctomycetales bacterium
AATGGAACCGCCCAGCAGTTTGCACAGCTCTTTCACGATCGAGAGCCCCAGGCCCGTGCCCGAGTACTCGCGGGTCATCGTGCCGCCAGTCACCAATCCGCTGCCCTGGCGGAACTTCTCGAAGATCACCTCCTGGTCCTCTTCGGAAATCCCCACGCCGGTGTCGGTGACCACCATCTCCACATGCTGGGCATCGGGGCAGCGGGCGATCACCCGAATCCGCCCACCTTCGGGCGTAAACTTGATGGCGTTGCTCAGCAGGTTGCCGAGAATCTGCTGCACCTTGGCTTGGTCCTGGTGCATCATGGGCAGTTCGGGATCGATCTCGGTTGTCAGATCGATGTTCTTCTTTTCGGCCAGCGGTCGGGCCAGGTCGCATTGGGCCGAGATGACGTTCTCGAGCCGCATATCCACCAGCCGCAGTTCCATCTTGCCGCTCTCGATCTTGGCCAGGTCGAGAATATCGTTGATCATATCCAGCAGCATCTTGCCCGATTGCTGGATGTTGCGGACGTAACGTTTCTGTTTATCGTCCAGGGCATCGATGGTGGCCAACACGTCGCTGAAGCCCAAAATGCTGTTGAGCGGGGTCCGCAGTTCGTGGCTCATGGTGGCCAGGAAATCGCTCTTGAGACGATTCATTTCGTACAGGGCCATGTTGGCCTGGGCCAGTTCGTCGACCTTGCCGTCCAGATCGCCGTTGACCTGTCGCAGTTCTTCTTGCACGGCCACCAGGTGTCGCAACATGCGATTGAACGCCCGACCGAGTTCTTCACACTCGTCGCCGGTGCGGATCTCGGCCCGTTTGTCGAGCTGGCCGTGACTGACCGCGTCGCTGACTTCTTTCAGGTGTTGCAGCGGTTTGGCAATCACATACCGCACAATCACGTAGGCGGCGATCATGGCCAACACCACGGTAATAATCGCCGTGCTGGCCAAGACCGCGCGGTTCCAATGCAAACGCTGCTGGGTGGGGCCTTCGGGCACAATCACCCGGGCCACGGCCATCAGCCCGCCTTTTTCTCCCTTAAAGGGTTCGGGCATGTTGCGATGGCACTCGACGCAGGATTGCTGGGTGGCGTAGATCGGTTGGAAGTAGTGATACTCCTGGGCTTCGGTCACGCGGCGGTCGAGCGGTCCCAGGGGTTCTTCACTCTCCTGGCTTTTCTCGGCGTAGAAGTTCCAGATTTCCCACTCGAAATCGTCGTCGGGCACCGTCCAGCGAGCCAGGGTCTCGGCGGGAATCGCCTCGGGGTGCGCCGGCGGCGGCTTGAGAAATGCCGTGTCGTAGTGGCTGGTCGATAGCTGCCGGGCCCACTCCTGGGCGTGATCGCGATCGAGTTGCGTGGGCGAGTGATGCACCCAATGCAGTTGAAGCAGCGCCTTGTCGACCACCGGCCGGCCGATGCTCTCGTTCTGCCGATAGACCAGTTTCTCGGTCTGCCGGCCGTACCAAAAGAAGCTGCCCGTAATCAAAAGCAGCAGGCAGGCCCCGAACAGGAAGCGGCACTTCCGTTCGAGATTGGTCTCGCCCAGGACCCGTTTGAAGGACCGATAGGACATGCCGGGCCGCCGCCAAAGGGAGGGAATGGATCGTACATCTTCCCGAACCCACTGTACGGTAGATGCGTAGGAACGTCCAAGACCAGCCTGCTTGCCCCCCTACCCTCGGGGCAGGGAATCCGCTCTTCACGTTGCTCCGCGAAACCTGCTAGGGTGCCGATGCCATGACGTCCAGCCATCGCCCTCTGGCACGAGTGCTCGCCATGATTCACGTTCGCCTGATTCTCCCCATCGTCGGAGCGACGGCCCTGGTTGCGGGATTGTGCTGCGGCTTCGCCCAGGAATCGCCCCCCGGTGGGGCTGCGCAACGAATTGCCTCGCGTCCTCCGGAAGTCCCTGCACCTGCGCGGGCGGCTGGCGAACGGCTCCAGCAAACCGGCCAGACTGGGGTTCGCCCCCAGAACCCGGCCGTGGACCGCGAGCGATTATTCGAGGGTTGGGAAAACCCCCAGGCCGTTTTGGTGCTGACCGGCCAACTGGGCGGATACATCGAGCCCTGCGGCTGCGCTGGCAAGGATCACATGAAAGGCGGCGTCTCGCGGCGGCACACCTTTGTGCGGAGTCTCGACAAGCGGGGCTGGCCGACGGTGCTGTTGGATGCCGGCGGCCAGGTCAAGCGGTTCGGCCCGCAACCGACCATCAAGTACAGCTACGTCTTGCAGGCCCTCCGCGAGATGGACTACCAGGCCATTAGCTTTGGTCCCCGCGAGTTGGGCCTGCCCGACACCGTGGGCGAGGTGCTCGAACCCAAGAATCGCTTTGTCTCGGCCAATGTCGATTTGTTTGGCCAGATCCCCAAGCAACGGATCCTGGAAGCCGGCGGCCTCACGATTGGCGTGACCAGCGTGCTGGGCGATCGCGCCCGCAAGCAGGTGCAAAGCTCGGACTTTGAACTCTCGTCCGCCGCCGAGGCCCTGGTTCCGGTGGCCAAGGCGATGAAGCCGCGTTGCGACCTGATGGTCCTGTTGGCCTACGCCACGCCAGAAGAAGCCAAGGCCCTGGCCCGCGCGGTGCCGCAGTTTGACTTTGTGGTGGTGGCCGATGGCGCCGCCGAACCGCCGGCCCAGCCCGAACGCTTGGCCGGCACTCCGACCACGCTGTTGGAAGTGGGCGGCAAGGGCATGTTCGCCGTGGTCGTGGGCCTGTTTGACGACGCCAAGACGCCTTGGCGGTATCAGCGGGTGCCGCTGGATAGCCGCTTCGAGGACTCGCCCGAGATGGTGGCGATTATGACCAACTACCAGGCCCAGCTTCGGGCCGCCGGCTGGGAGGGCCTGGGCGCCCGTGCCCGCAAGCATCCCGCGGGGCATGGCTTTGTGGGCAGCCAGAAGTGTGTGGATTGCCACGACTCGGCCCATGGCCAATGGTTAGAGCAGCGGCACGCGACGGCCCTGGATACGCTGGCCAAGCTTGAGGTGCCTCGGCTGCACGACCCCGAGTGCATCAGTTGCCACGTGGTGGGTTGGAACCCGCAAGGCTACTTTCCCTACGAAACGGGATTCGAGAGTCTCGACAAGACCCCGCACCTGGCCCATGTGGGCTGCGAGACCTGCCACGGCCCTGGTGGCGGACACGTGGCCGCCGAGTGGGGCGAAGTGGAACTCACCGAAGAGCAGATTCTGGCTCACCGCCGCGATGTCCGCGTGACCCTCGATCAGGCCGAGAAAGGCTGCCGCGAGTGCCACGACCTGGACAACAGCCCCCAGTTCGACTTCAAGACCTACTGGCCGCAAGTCGAGCACTACGAGAATTAGCCGTCAGGAACTCTTCCCGACGAGAATCCTCCTGATGCCTGCGTGACACTGCGGGTGTGTTCTGCTAAATCTCGGTGTCTTGGTGCCTCCGAGAGGCAATCGATCTGTCCGGGAGCGACCGTTTGCTTCCCTCGCTGTTGGTTCTCACGGAGGCGCGGAGCCACGGAGAGGGTTTCCTACTCTCGCCTGCACAAGTTGACGAACCAGCCCGCGGGCACCGGGGGACTCAGGACGGTCAACCCATTGAACCACGAAGGCGCTGTATCCGACCTTCGCGTTTTGGTGGTGAGTTCTCCTAAATCTCCGTGTCTTGGTGCCTCCGTGAGACAATCTATCTGTCCGGGAGCGACCGTTTGCTTCCCTCGCAGTTGGTTCTCACGGAGGCGCGGAGCCACGGAGAGGGTTTCCTACTCTCGCCCGCACAAGTTGACGAACCAGCCAGCGGGCACTGGGGGACTCAGGACGGTCAACCCATTGAACCACGAAGGCGCCGTATCCCACCTTCGCGTTTTGGTGGTGAGTTCTGCTAAATCTCCGTGTCTTGGTGCCTCCGTGAGACAATCTATCTGTCCGGGAGCGACCGTTTGCTTCCCTCGCTGTTGGTTCTCACGGAGGCGCGGAGCCACGGAGAGGGTTTCCTACTCTCGCCCGCACAAGTTGACGAACCAGCCAGCGGGCACCGGGGGACTCAGGACGGTCAACCCATTGAACCACGAAGGCGCGAAGATCACGAAGACGTCGAGACGCCGTATCCCACCTTCGTGGTCATGGTGCCTTGGCGGTGAGTGGTTCGGCTTCCGCCACACACCTCGCCGAACTGGGGCGCGTGATGAATGGCCCATTGGACGAGCGGCCCCAACGGGATCGATTCCCAAAGACCGTGTTGGCTCATCCCCGGGCGGGTCGGGCGATGCATCGTCCAGGGCGGCTGGAGATCAACGACTCGGAACCCGTTCGTTGCGGGCGTGGGCGGCATCGCGGGCCAGATCGAGCACGCGGGTGAAGCCGGTGCGGTCTTCGCCGATAGTTTCCAGTTCGCCAGCGGCGTTCAGCACGTCGGCCAGGGTCCGCCCCCGGGCGAAGAAGGAGTTGCGGAGGATCTCGCCAATCTGGGCGGCCACGACCGCGCGGCGGACGGCGTCGGGCGATTGTTCCCATTGGTCCGGCACGGCGTCGCGGGCCAGGGTCGCGCTTTGCTGACGCGTGGCCCCCGAGAGCGGATCGCGCCAGGCCAGCGAAGCCGAAGCCACGGGCCCGCTTGCTCCGGGTGCCAAGTAGACTTCAAACAGGCTGGTCGATGTCTGGCCGCCGTACAGGTCGACTTCAACCGGCCCACCCTGCAACGCCACATCGGTGGCCTCGTGGCCGATCATGCGGTAGGCCAACACCGTGGCGGGATCGAACTCGATGAGCAATCGCGCGGCCGCGGCCACCCGCTGCGAGTGCCCGGTCAGCAACTCGGCCAGGCCCCAGCGGACTTCGTCCGAGGTAATGGCCGAGTGAATGCGACCGCCGCCGGCCTCGACGATGCGATGCCAACCGCTGGTCGACCGCGGTGGCGTGCCCAGATGCACGACCGACAACTCGACCTGATCCCGCTGATGGGCTTGAGCAACGGCCTGGGTGAGTCGCGGCAGCGAGGCCGATCCCGGCAGGCCGCCGCCATCGGTCAGAATCACCACCCGGTGTCGCCGCGGGTCCTGGCTGGGCTTGCTGGCGGCAATCATGTAGGCCATCTCTAAGCCGGCGGCCAGATTGGTCGAGCGATCTTCGACCCGCAACGTGGCCACCCGCTTGCGGAGCCCAGCGGCATACGCCCGCGTGCCGTCTTCAAACACGATGCGGGGCTCGTCGTCGAAGGCCACCAGCGACAGCAGGTCGGCGGGGCCAAGCTGGCCGATCAGGCCATCGAGCGCCCGACGGACCCGCACGAGCCGTTGCTCGCGTTCCATACTCGACGAGCAATCGACCAGCACCGTCAGGCGGCAGGCGGGCCGAAGCTGCGCGGGGACCTCGCGGGCCCGCACGCCGATTTGCACGACATGCGGGGCCGGCATCTGGGGATGCCGTGCGCCAAACGGGGTGACGCCGCCTCGCAACGTGAGGCCCACATCCTGACCAGAGCCCAACGTCGGCAGCTCGGGATCAAAGGCCGCCCAAAAGTCCTCGACCCGCATCGCCTCGGCGGGCGGACGCTGGCCACGCTCCAGATAGCGGCGGGCCAAGTCAAACGAGGTGCTCTCGCCAGCCAACGGCACCAGCCAACGGCGAAGCTCGGGGTCGGCGTTTCGCAAAGCGACAATTGGGTGCGTCTGTTCGGCCAACAGAAACAGGCTGTCGAACCCCCGAGCCAACGGCGGTTTCACGCCTCGCGGCCGATTCGGCGGCAAGGACCAGAAATCGGGAATCCGATCCTGCCGGCTCAACTCGGCCAGCACCTCCCGGTCTTTGGCCAAATTGCGGACATCCAGCCAGGCCGGATCCGGCAGCGGGGCCAACAGCCGGGCGTGCGACAACCGCGACCAACCGGCCAAGGGCACCGGACCCGAGGACTCGGTGGGTTCGACCGCGGTGTCCAACACCGGCTCGCCGATCTCGCCGCGAGCCAGCGGGCTTTCCATTTCGAGGCCCAACAGGTCGGCCGGGGGAAGCTCGATCACCGGGGCGTCGACGGTTAGCGTCTCGGTCTCGGAGTCCGCGGCCCAGGCCACCAGGCGGACGGGTGGTTCGACCCAAACCGGAGTGGTCGCGAAGATTGCCAACACAATCGTGGCCATCGCCCCCACATAGGTGACCCCGAAGAACAGCAGCCAAGCGGCGGCCGCGGCCAATTGCGACCACGCCCGGGTCTTCACCCGATTGGTGGGGATGGCCCGGAGTCGATCGAGCAGGCGTTGGGGGACCTCGACGCTGCACATCCAGCGGTCGAGTTGCTCGTCGGCGGGGACCGCGACTTGCTGGAGGCGCACGATCAGCCCCTCGGGCACATCGACCCGACGGAGTCGTTCGTCCAGCCAGTTGTCGTCAGGGGCCGCGGTCATGGTTCTGTTTCAGCGAGCATTGAAGGCTCGGGGGGGCTTCGCGGTGGATCGTCCCGGGTTGGATCGTCCTGGGATGGACTCCGTCGGTCGACGAAAAGTTCTATCGATCGACGGCGATTTGCGCGAAGTTCGCGGAGTGTCGCACCCGCGAGGAGTCTCAAACTTGCCTGAATCTCCTTACCGTTGTTCTTTCGTGGTCGAGGTGGTGAAGTATTCCCTCAGTCGTTGGCGGGCCCGTGAGACCCGGCTGAGCACCGTTCCGAGGGGGACGCCCAATTCGTCGGCGGCCTCCTGATGGGTCAGATCGCCGACCACCACCAAGAGGAGGGTTTCGCGGAGTTCGGGCGACAGTTTGGCGAGGGCTTCCTGCATTTCGTCGGTGTAGTCCAGGTCGATGGGATTGATATCCGCGGTCTCGACCTCAAGCACCGCGTCGTCGACGGCCAGCCAGGGCCGTTTGCCGCGGCGGAGGGAATCGGCGACCCGACGCCGCAGAATGGTGGTCATCCAAGCCCGGGTTCCTCGCGAAGAATCATAACGAGCGCGGGCATTCCAGATGCTGCGGAACGTCTCTTGCAGCACGTCCTCGGCCTCGGCGGCATCGCCCAACAGCCGAAAGGCCAAGCGATACAGCGCCGGACCGTGGTCGGCCACGAGCCGATTGAATTCCGGCAGCGAAAGTGCCAAGGTCCACGCTCCTCGCTTCGCTCCTGCGATCGCTGGGTTGCCCCACGCCAATTCGCAGTTGGGGGGCCCAACTATTCCCGAGCCCCGGGCCAGGCCCACCCGGCCAGTGGGTTCGGAATAAGCACCACCCGTGACCCACGAATTGCTGTTTGTAGAATATCATGAGCGACGCGGCCTCGCGCCCCCGATCCAACGAGCCGGGCGGGGGATTCGCTCGAGGCGACAAACGACTGGCCCCAAGGTGGAATCGTGTTGCGATTTGACAAGACCGACAAGCGGCCTCCCAAGGCGTCGCCGATCCGGAGCTTTCGCCCGCTGCTGTGGATGGCCTTTGGCGTGATCATCATGCTGGTCATGCTCAGCCAGGTGGCCTTCGGTCCCATGGGCGATCGCGTCGGCAATGCCGGCTTCGATGACCCCAGCACCGCCGAGCCGGGTGCGGTGGTCGACCAGGACATTCGCCTGCGGGCTGATCGCGAGGGCGTTGTCGCTGGCCGCGGAGCGGTCGAACGGCCTCAACCGGCCGACGAGGACGAATGGCCCGACCTGATGAATCCGATTGCCGGCCAAGAGGCCGCCGAGCAGCCCGATCTGGCCGACGATGTGGTCGGGCCGCAGAAGCGGTGGACCGAGACCCAGCTCAGCCGGATCCGCGATCATGCCCTGTCGACGCCGCATTCTGGCTTGTTGTTCGAAATGATGGGCACGTTGGCGCCGTTCACCTTTGAGCAACTCCAGCGCGAACTCCAGCACATGGACCGCGATTACCCGGTGGGCTATGCCCAGCTCTATCGGCAGCCCGCCCAGTACCGCGGCGAGTTGCTCAAGATTCGCGGGCACGCCTTGTCGGCCTTTCCCCGCACCGCGCCCGAGGGCGAACACGGCGTCGACCGCTTCTACGAGGTGTGGGTCCTGGCCCCGGATAAGCAGAACCTGTTCTGGTGCAATGTGGTGAACCTGCCCGAGGGCTTTCCGGTCAGCCAGACCAATGCCGAACAGTTGGAGGACTACACCCGTATCAGTGAGCCGGTGGAGGTCATTGGTTATTTCTTCCGCGTGGGCGTGTACAGCGGTCAGGATGGCAGCCAGAAGGCCCCGGTGTTGGCCGCCGGCACCTTGAACTGGATGCCCGAGGAGGACCTGACCTTTGTCGATA
>JBJHDE010000226.1:0-8195 GCA_050486385.1 Planctomycetales bacterium
GATCACCGATCGGGTCAGCCCCCGCGTGTTTCGCGTGGTGGCCCTGCCGGCCCCCAGCGAGATCGAGCGATCCCAACTCTACATGCAACGCTACCTCCGGCACTTTCCCTCAGCCGGCGAGATCGTGCTGTTCGACCGCAGTTGGTACAACCGAGCGGGCGTCGAGCGGGTCATGGGCTTCTGTACTCACGAAGAGTACGAGCGATTCCTCGTGTACTGTCCCTTCTTCGAGCGGCTGATCGTCGAATCGGGCATCCGCCTGTTCAAATATTGGCTCGAGGTCAGCCAGGAAGAGCAGGCCCGGCGGTTCAACGCCCGGATCAACGATCCCCGCAAGACCTGGAAGCTCAGCCCGATGGACCTTGAGGCCCACCGCCGCTGGTACGATTACTCGCGGGCGCGGGACGCGATGTTCCGCACCACCGACACCGAGTACGCCCCGTGGCACCTGGCCGATTTCAACAACAAGCGTCGCGGGCGACTCAACCTGATGACCCATCTGCTGGACAACATTCCCTACGAGCGGGAACCCATCGAGAGGGTCAAGCTGCCCCCGCGGCAAGATCCCGAAGGCTACGTCGAACCCGCCGCCCGCTACCGCCGGGTACCAAACCGTTATTGAGGGGATGGGAGGGAGAGCAATGTTTCAACCTGAGGCGTTGAGCACTCGGATGTCGCGGCTTGCTGACGCCCAGCGTCTGCAATACCGCCGTCAGATCCCTCCCTACGGTCAGCATCACTTCGCCACCCCGAATCCTCCGCACACGCTGTTCGGCCGAAGCCGCTGACCACTCTTCTGTACCATCGCAGAGTCCAAGCTCGAAGTCGAAGGACTATTTTTCAGCACCACACGGATTTCGGGGAACAGGCAAGGTTCCCGCAGACCCTTGCCAGAGTGCCCAAAAAAGCAAAAACCCGGGTGCGGCTCGCGGGGAGAGCGGCACCCGGGTGTGGGAGGAGACGGGAACGTTTCAGCGTGCTGAGGCCGCGTGAGCGGAAGCGGCTCAGCCCTCGAGACCACGCAGGCGGCCGGTCGAGTCGCCCAGGCGATCGATCGGGGCGCCCATGTGATCGAGCATCGTCAAGAACAGGTTGCTCATAGGGGTCCAATCGTCGTACACAATGTGACGCCCGGTCTTGAAGGCCCCGGCACCGCTGCCGGCCATGACCACGGGCAAGTCGTTGTGATTGTGACGGTTGCCGTCGCTGATGGCACAGCCGTAGACGATCATCGAGTTGTCCAGCAAGTTGCCGTCGCCCTCGGGGATGCTCTTGAGCTGATCCAAGAAATAGGCGAACTGCTCGACATGGAAGCGGTTGATCGCCGCGATCTTCTCGAGCTTGACCTTGTCCTTGCCGTGGTGCGAAAGATAGTGGTGCCCGTCGCGGACGCCCACCTCGGGATAGCTGCGGTTGCTGCCTTCATTATCCAACATGAAGGTCGCGATCCGCGTGTTGTCGGTGCGGAAGGCCAGCACCAGCAGATCGAACATCAGCCGGGCGTGAGCGGCGTACTCCTTGGGAATGCCCTCGGGCCGTGCGGTCTCGGGCATCTCGGTCGTCTGGAACTGCTCGGCCCGCTGAATCCGCGTCTCGACTTCGCGGACGGCCGTGAGGTACTCGTCCAGCTTGCGACGATCGTACGTGCCCACGTCGCGGGACAGGTCCCGGGCGTCTTCCATGACAAAGTCCAGCACGCTCTTGCGGTACTGCGCCCGACGGGCCAGGGCCTCCTGAGAGAGCTTGCTGTTGGCGTCCGAGAACAACCGCTCGAACACCAGCCGCGGATCGACCTCCTTGGCCATCGGTGTCGAGGGGCTTTTCCAACTGATGTTGTTCGAGTAGGCGCAGCTATAGCCCGAGTCGCAATTGCCACTCTGAGCCCCCCGCGACAGGCCCAGCTCCAGCGAGCGGAACGGCGTCTTGTCGCCCACCTTCTGAGCTGCCACCTGATCGACCGAGATGCCCGCCCGCAGGTTGGCCCCGTGGGTCTTGTAGGCCTGGCAACCGGTCAGGTAGGTCGCGGCGCTGCGGGCGTGATCGCCGCCGCCATCGCCGTTGGCCTTGGCCTTGTCGTGCGCCAGGTTCGACAGGACCAGCAGGTCCTGCTTGTGGGCGTTCAGCGCCTCCAGCGTCTTGGGCAGGGTGAAGTTCGTACCCGTGCCTTCGGGCCGCCAGTCGGGCATGTGAATGCCGTTGGGCACAAACATAAAGGCCATGCGGCGGGGCCCCTGGGGTCCTGCGCCGCCAGCGACCTCAGCCGCCGAGGCCGGTCGGGCCATGCAATCCAACAGCGGTAGGGCCACGGTCGTGCCCAAACCCCGCAGGACGGTCCTTCGCGAAATACCTCGGCTCATGGAGCACCTCCAGTAGCGGTGCGCATCCGGAACGGCTGGCTGCGGACAATCTCTCGGACCATCCGAGAGAACGTCGCGCCCTCGCTTTCCACGGCGTCGACGATGTCTTCCATCGTGCAACGGTCGTCGAAAACCAGGCCCCGTCCCAGTGCGTAAATCAGCATCTTCTCAGCAAACGCCCGTAGAAAATCTCGCTTCTTAGCGAGCAAAACGTCTTTCAAACCCCGGGGGCCTTCAAAGGTTTCGCCGCTGGGCAATTCGCCCCGAGCGTCGACCGCCGAAGGTCCGTCGCGATCGCGCCAGGCGCCAATCGCCGAGTAGTTCTCTAAAGCCAGGCCCAAGGGGTCCATCAGCGCGTGGCAATTGGCACAGGTCACGTTGGAGCTGTGCAGGGCCATCTGCTCGCGGAGGGTCTTGCCCTTGGCCTCGTCGGCCAGTTCCTCAAGTTCCGGCACATCGGCCGGCGGTGGCGGCGGCGGTGTTCCCAGCAATTGCTCGAGAATCCATTTGCCCCGCTTCACGGGACTGGTCCGTTGCGGATTGCTGGTGACCGTCAGGAAGCTGCCTTGGGTCACAATCCCGCCGCGACGGGGATCCTTGAGCTGGACTTTGCGGAACTCGCCACCCGACACGCCGCCAATGCCATAGTGCTTGGCGAGCCGCTCGTTCAAGAAGGTGTAGTCCGCCACCAGGAAGTCGGCCAGTGGGCGATCTTCCCGCATGATGTGTTTGAAAAACAATTCGGTCTCGCGCCGCATGTCGCCGCGGAGTTCGACGCTGTAATTCTCAAAGACTTGCGGGTCAGGCGTCGTCTGGTCCAGCGCACGCAGGGTCAGCCACTGCGAGGCGAAATTCGTCACCAAGGCCTCGGCCTTGGGATCGGCCAACATCCTCAGCACTTGGGCGTCCAGTACCTCGGGATCACTGAGCTTGCCTTCATCGGCCAGCCGCCCCAGCTCGTCATCCGGAATGCTCGACCACAAGAAGAAGCTCAACCGGGTGGCCAACTCGTGGTCGCTCAGCGGGTAGGCCTTGTTGGGCTCGGCATTGGCGGCATCCCGCTCCACGCGGAACACAAAGTGCGGCGAGACCAACACCGCCTGCACGGCCAGTTGCATGCCCCGCTCGAAGCTCTCGCCCTCGGCCCGCACCATCTCGACCAGGGCCACCAACCGCTCGATCTCGCGATCGGTCGGAGGCCGGCGATAGGCCTTGCGGGCGAACGCACGGAGCATCTCGGCCGCCGCGACCCGCTCTTGTCCCGGCTCGGGCTGATAGGGGATCACCCGCCGGTGACTGGGCTTCTCGGACAGCTTTTCCAGGTTGACCGGACCGGCGATCTCGACCCAATTGACAAACAAGTTCCGATCCCGCAACCGTGGATTCGGATTGTCGGGGTCGTAGAAGTCGTTGATGAAGGCAATGCGAATGTCCCGCCGACCAGGATTCAGCTCCTGGACCAACTCAAACACCTCGCCCCCGCGGGCCTCGTTGGGCACATCGAAGGTCTGCAAGTCCTTGCCGTCGATGGCAATCCGCATCTTGGTCGGTTCGTTGCCGCCCTGGGTGGCGTAGGCATTGATCCGCAAAGTGTGCTCGCCGTGCGTCTGAGCATCGTAACGGAAGCTCAGGTGCCCATTGCTGTACAGGGCTCCGGTCCCACGATCGCGGTTGTTACCCGTCGAATTGCGGAGTTCGCTACCACGGAGCCGCCGCTTGTTGTCCGAGGAGGTCTCGGGCGTGACAATCGCCCGCACGGTGACTTGCTCGGCGGCGGTGAGATATTTTTCCAGCAGGATCGGCGGCAGCGACAGCACATCGGCGATGTTGTCGAAGCCGTAGCCAATGTCGTCGGTCGGAAAGTCGTCGGCGGGCTGGAACTCGATCCCGAACAGGTCGCGGATCGCGTTGTTGTACTCGGCCCGGTTCAGGCGGCGGACGGCCACGGGGGCCGGCTGCGGGGGGCGATCGCAATCCAGGGCCAGCAGGTGGGTGTCGATCCAGCCCAGAAAGGCGTCGCTTTCGCGCTCGCGGGGCTGCTCGGCATCGCCTGGCGGCATGATCCGCCCGCCCACGTAGGTGCGGATCTCTTGCCAGTGTTTGAGATCGCCCTTGGCGGCGGCGAAGTCTTTGTACTTGGTGACGTCCAGGTTGCCCTCGGCAAACTCGCCGGAGTGGCAATCGGCACAGTAGCTCTTGAGAAAGGGCGCAACGTGCTCGGCAAACCCGTCCTCAGCCGGACCGGCCCATGTGGGATTGCTCGACAGGCTCAAACTCGCGACCAGGATCGCGACGGCCAACTGCCCAACTCCGCGCAGCATACAACTCCTAAGTCTCGTCAGGATGCTTGAGTCCGATGGACTTCCCCACCCCGCCGCCTTTTCCCTTAGGGGTGGGTTGAGGCGGTGCATCAGGCCCTGGGGTGATTGATCCCGCACCGGCGACCGGTTATTGGTCCGGCTGGGGGGAGCGACGGATTAACATATCAATCGTTGTTGATTCAATCAAACTCTAAAGGCTGTCGGCCCAAGAATCAACCAGAATCGACCCAAGTTGCCGCCGATCGGCCTGGGGGAGCCCGGCGGTTTCGGCAATCTAGCCCGGAGACGTCGGCCATTAAGACAGCCCGACAGGTGCCAGAATGACAGGCTGCCGGACCGGCACGAGGGGCCCAAGTGGCCGAAAACGCGGGCTGGGGGACGGGTGCGGGCGAATCTCGATCGTTGGCACGGGGTTTGCCTAAAGACCGAGGCATTCCCAAGATTTTTTCTGGAACGGACCTTTGCCCGCGGTCAGCGATCCGCCCTAGTGATGGGTTAGGCCGCGGTTGGCACGACACGATCCAACGTAGCAAACAAACACTCGAGGAGACTCAACGATGGCCGAAGGCGAGAAGATCATCGGCATCGACCTGGGCACGACCAACAGCGTGGTCGCCGTGATGGAAGGCGGCGAGGCCAAGGTCATTCAGAATGCCGAGGGCGATCGCCTCACCCCCAGCGTGGTGGCATTCACCGACGATGGCGAGCGGGTCGGCGTGCCGGCCAAGCGGCAGGCGGTGACCAACCCGCGGCGCACGATTTACTCGATCAAGCGCTTTATGGGTCGCCGGCACAATGAGGTGCAGGGCGAAGAGAAGATGGTGCCCTATGAAGTGATTGGCGCCAGCGACGAGTACGTCCGCGTCAAGATCGACGACAAGACCTACACCCCGGCCGAGATCAGTGCTCGGGTGCTGGGCAAGCTCAAGCAGGCGGCCGAGAGCTACCTGGGTCACAAGGTCAACAAGGCCGTGATCACGGTGCCGGCCTACTTCAACGATGCCCAGCGTCAGGCCACCAAGGATGCCGGGCAAATTGCCGGCTTGCAGGTCGAGCGGATCATCAACGAGCCCACGGCCGCGGCCTTGGCCTACGGTTTGGATAAGAAGGACAAGGATCAGAAGATCGCCGTGTTCGACCTGGGTGGCGGAACCTTCGACATCTCGATTCTGGATGTCGGCGGGGGCGTGTTCCAGGTGATCAGCACCAATGGCGACACGCAACTGGGCGGCGACGACTTTGACGAGGCCCTGATCAACCACATTGCCGACAAGTTCCAACAGGACAACAGCATCGACCTTCGCAAGGACACCAGCAGCCTGCAGCGGTTGCAGGAGGCTTGCGAGAAGGCCAAGAAGGAACTGTCGAGCGTCACCCAGACCGACATCAACCTGCCGTTCATCACGGTCAAGGACGGGCAGCCGCTGCACCTGAACTACAACATCACCCGGGCCGAGTTCGAACGGATTGTGGACGATCTGGTCGAGCGGTGCCGCCGGCCGGTGTTGCAGGCCATGGAAGACGCCAAGCTCAAGCCGGGCGACATCGACGAAGTGGTGCTGGTGGGCGGTTCGACCCGGATCCCCAAGATTCAGGAAGTCGTCAAAAAGCTGTTCGCCCGCGAGCCGCACAAGGGCGTGAATCCCGATGAAGTGGTCGCCGTGGGGGCAGCCATTCAGGGCGGCATTCTGGCCGGCGAAGTCAGCGACGTGCTGTTGGTGGACGTGACTCCGCTGTCGTTGGGCATCGAGACCCTGGGCGGTGTGATGGACCGCGTGATCGAACGCAACACCACCATCCCGACCGACGCCACCAAGGTGTACAGCACCGCCGACGACAACCAGACGACGGTGACCGTCAAGGTCTTTCAGGGCGAGCGGCCCATGGCGGCCGACAACCGCTTGCTGGGTCAGTTCGATCTGACTGGCATTCCGCCGTCGCCGCGGGGGACACCGCAGATTGAAGTCAAGTTCGATATCGACCGCAACGGCATTCTCAATGTGACGGCCCGCGACAAGGCCACCAACACCGAGCAGAAGATCGAGATCAAGGCCGCCAGCGGCCTGTCGGACGACCAGATCGAGCAGATGCGCCGCGAGGCCGCCGAGCACGCCGAAGAGGACAAGCGCAAGCGCGAACTCGCCGACGCCCGCAACACGGCCGATCAAGCGGCGTTCGACACCGAAAAGCTCGTCAAGGAGCATGGCGACAAGCTCAGCGAGGCCGACAAGGGGGCGATCAACGCCGCCATCGAACAGGTCAAGCAGGTCAAGAATGGCGATGACGTCGCGGCCATCAAGAGCGCGATCAGCAACCTTGAGCAGGCCACCCACGCCCTGAGTCGCGTGCTGTACGAGCAGCAAGCGGGCGCCGGAGCGGCTGGCGGCGCCGGACCGCAGGCTGATGCCGGCGGCCCAGCCCCCGAAGAGGACACCATCGACGCCGAGTTCGAAGTCAAAAAGGACTGAGTTGCCCGCTCCGGCGGCGTTGCCACGTTCAGTGGCCCATCATCCAGCGGTCGGAGCCAGCCTTCGTGGCCGGTTCCGACCGTTTTTTCTTTGATCCACCCCCGCCCAGGCGTCGTGATGCACGCCAGGGTGCCGCTGACAGCTTGTCCACCCGGGTAGAATAGCCTCGCGCTCGGCCACGGCGGAAGTTGGGCCCGTTTCACCCTGCCGCCGTTGCCAGGAAACCCGACGTCTGAGACAAAGCCTACTGATCCCGGCAAAACCGTTGAAACCAATCCCGTGGCACCAGGGGCTGGCCACACGTGCATGACAACGCCCGCGATGGCCCGAGACGCCGAGACGGATTGGAGAGCCCCTCGGCGGGAATCGGTCGCACGCCGCGTTCTGGCACGCACGTGGCCTACGCAACCGCTTGCCCCAAGGGCCTGAGCCAACGCCCAGGTGGCGGTGTCTCAGGAGTTGGTGTCCCAGGTGCCGAGGGTTCAGCCGAATTCCACCCGAACGAGGTCGAAGACTCCTTTGTCCGCCGATTCCCCTGATGCCGAGCCGTCCGCCGGTGCGGCCGCCGTCGAACAGCGACTGCCCCTCGGTCCGCTCCGCCGGCCGGTGCAACTGTATCGCCAGCCCAACGGTGTGATCCGGGTCGTCGGACAAGCCTGGATCGATTGCCTCTACGGTTTGGGCTACGCCCAGGCCATCGATCGCCGCACGCAACTGTTCTTCGGCCGCGAAGCCCAGACCGAGGCGCTGCTCGGCCGCACCCGCGAGCTGCTGCGCGCCGCGCCGGGCACGCCGCGCCTGCTCGGCATCCTCGGCCCCTCGGGCTGCGGCAAGTCGTCGGTCGCGCGCGCCGGCTTGATCCCGGCGATCGCCCGCTCGGACGACGCATCGCTCCACGCCGCGCGCATCGCCGTGCTGCGTCCCGGTGTCAGGCCGGTGCAGGCGCTCGCCGCTGTGCTGGCCCGCGCGCTGACCAACGACCCGGCCCCCGTGCTCAAGACCCGTGAGTTTGAGACGGTGATCCGCGATGCCGCGGCCGTGGGCGACCA
>JBJHDE010000227.1:0-8177 GCA_050486385.1 Planctomycetales bacterium
CGTGTACTCCGTCAGCATCGTCACGGGCGGTTGCCGTCAGCAACAATCCCTTGAGTTGGGGTCCGTCAATAATGATGCCTCGAAGTCGGCCTGCACTTCGTGGAGGTGGCCCTCGGAGTCCAACTCGACACTCCGCCGAGTCCGTTGGATGACTTGACGCGCCTCCCAGAGATCGCACTGCAGGTAATCGGCCAATTCCTTCTCGCTCAGGTCGCCTCGCTCACAGGCGTGTACGGCCAGCAACGTGTACCTCTCGGGGAAGGGCGGCTCGGGGTTTGAAACGCTGGTCAGGCCGAGTCTCTCCTCGGCCTCGCGGACGGGCAGACGTCGCTCCTTTTGTAACTCCCAAGTTCCTGCTTTGAGCAGACCCAGGGATTCCAGCCTCAGGGCCATGGCCTCCAGCGAGACGGCATAGAAATGCTTGAGCTTGACCAGGTCGCCCACCTTAAAATTGCCGGTCGTGTTCACGATTTCATTAAACCGGAACCGTACCGACGAAGCCGGCATGAGAAAACTCATGGCAAACGATTCGGCGAACCGTTCGTTTGCGGGTTTGCGACCCTGGATGGTGAGATAGTCGATGCCGGCCGTGTAACGATCGACAATCAGATGAGCGTACTCGTGGGCGATCGAAGCCCGTTGTTTTTCCGGGGGATGGAGCCGGTTGATCAGCATGCAGCCGCCCAGGTTGTCGACAAACAGATATAGGCCCGCATACATGCTTGGAAGCGGCGCGAAGAACATGCGGACCCCGACGTTGGACTCCAGCACACCTCGGATGTTGGGCAAGGGGTGATCCCCCAGGCCGAGCCGTTGCCGTTCGCGATTGGCCACATCTTCGGCCAGTTCCGAAACATTCACACGGGCGTTCAGTTCCAGCACCGGCGGATAGTTCATCCGCATCGGGGCCTGCATCCGCCGTTCGAGGTCGATGTACCTTTGCACAAACAGCTTAAAATCGGCGAGCGCCGTCTTGAGTTGCTCGACATCGCTTGGCTTGACCTTGTCCAGCGCCCCCCGGAAATGCGGCTGAAAGTCGGTGACCGGTTCGAGCCGGCCGACAAAGTGATGGACGGGGCGTCCATAGAGCGTGGCCAGTGTCACAATCTCGGCAGGCTTGGCCGGGCGTTGACCCTTCTCGAGGGCGATCAACGTCGGTCGGCTGACACCGAGATGCTCGGCGGCCGTTTCTTGGGTGATGGATCGGGCCTTCCTGGCTTCCGCCAATCGCTGGCCGATCAGCCGTGGCGACGCGGTTTCGGTCGTCATGGGAGCACTCCTGAGACCGGTTGCAGCGGACGCACTTGGGGAACACCACCGCGATCCCGCTTGGCGTGCCGAGCCGCTGACCTACCCCCTACGCTATCCCGCCGGATTTACATTGTCAATCAGTAGTATGGTCTTGGTAGTAAATGTGTCAGATCGTCTCCCTGCGGCCCCTTGTTGGCGGGGTTGGCGAGCCGCGCATCGCTCAGCAACGAGGAACCATCCCCGACCAGGCAGCCCATATGCCCGCCGCTCCCCAAGAACGCCCAGTCCCAGGTATCCACCAGCGGCGGGCGGACGAACCAACGCTACTTCTGGTCGAAGGGGCAGGGCAGGGCCCAGTCCGCCTCAGGATTCCGACCAGGCTTCGGTCAACTCGGGGTCCCAGTACCACTTGGGCAGAACCATCACGGCCTTGGTCTCTTGCGGGGCGATCAGGATGGGGAAAAACCCGTTGGCAAGATGGTTCTCGGGCAGGTGGGCCCGCGGGATGAGCAGCGTGGAGTAGTAGCACTGCACGCCATCCGTAAACCCCGTCGGAATGGGCAGCTTGATGTCGGCTACCATCTCGTTGGCCAGCTTGTTGCCAAACGCCTGCATCTCGGGCGTGCAAGTGCGGCCTTTTAAGTCGTACATGCTGTGCGCCTGAGCGATCAGCAGCCCGATGTCGGCGTCGTAAACGGGATCGGCACTGTAAATGATTGCCGCGGGCAATATGGCGAATTGTCCACGAGGCTGAAACAGATCCTGGTTCGCCTGAATAATCGCCCCCCAGACCACGTTGCCTCGCTCCAACAGGATCCGCTGATCACGAATTTGACGGTCGAAGCGAAAATCGAATGTGAGCCAGTAACTGAACGGTTTCTTAAAGCGGTCCGCTCGCCAGCGCCCATCGTTATAGGAGCGCTGACCATACCGCACCCGTTGACGTGTCGACTCGATGACGCGAAGCAGATCCATGGCGACCTCGTATTCGGGGCTTGGGGACAGTGCCGGCCGGCCACGATATCAGCGATGCGCCTGGATTCGGTGGCCATGCTTGTCAAAGCGGTGCTTGTCAAGGCGCTCGTTATCAAGGCCGTGAAATAGGCCAACCGCATGGGGCAGGCAAAAATGAAATCGACACCTTGAGGGAATCGATGGTCGAACAAGCCGTCAGCGAAACAACAACGGCACGAAGTGATACAGGTCCGACTTCCAGACCTTGAAGTCGTGCCCGCCGTCGGGATGGATGCGCCACTCGTGCGGCATCTTCTTCGCGGTCAGCGAGTCATGAAAGTTGCGACTGACATGCATCAACCCATCGCGGTCGCCGCAGGAGATCCAGAGCAGCTTGAGTTTGCTTGCGGCATCCGCGGGATCTGCCAGCAGATCGTCGACCCGTTTTGTGTTGGGAGCCGATGAAAAGCCGCCCACCCAAGCGAACGTGTCCGGATTGCTCAATCCAAAATTGAGCGATTGCCCGCCGCCCATCGATAAACCAGCCAACGCCCGCCATTTTTGGTCAGTTCGTGCTGGGTACGTTTTCTCAATGAATGGGATCAAGTCATCCAGGAGATCTTTTTCGAACGCGGCGAACGCTGGCGACTGTCGTGGAATGGGATCCCGCCGGGTTGCGACTTTCGACGCCCGGCCATTTGGCAAGACGACGATCATGGGGACCGCCCTCTCGTCGGCATAGAGGTTGTCGAGAATCGTGTTCGCCGCGCCGCCCCTGGTCCATTCAAACTCGTCACCGCCGATACCGTGCAGGAGATAAAGGACCGGGTACGTCTGGTCAATCGTGTATCCCGGAGGTGTGTAGACCTGCGCCTGCCTCTTAATCCCGACCGACTTGGAATCGTACTCGACGGTCTCCAGCCTGCCTCGGGCGATGTCCTCCCGCGGCGCGTCAAACCCCTGAGGCGGTGCAGGCAGTATCTCGGACGGGGCGTCGCTGTTCACTTCATCGGATTGAACTCTGACAGGCGTCATCAGTCCGCCCAGCAGGGTCAGGGTCAACAGCAGGAGCCGAGTCATCACAGACCTCGCTTCGACAAAGCGTTGCGGAAACGGTCGATGCATACTACGAAGGGCGACTTGGGACACAACCTTGTCGCCTGCAAGCCCCCCTCGCCGCCAGCCACCCAATGCGGTGGACCTGTGGGGCTCTTTCGGTGTCGCGGAGCGAGATAGGTGAACTGAAACGGAACCAACGGGTTGCGCATCGGTTGGACGAATCGGCTTCCCGAGGCCCGCCCATAAAGAAGGCCCGTCGTAACTTATTGCTACGACGGGCCTTAGGATGTGGAGGATAGCGGGCTCGAACCGCTGACCTTTTGGCTGCCAGCCAAACGCTCTCCCAACTGAGCTAATCCCCCATGTGGATTGTGGCGCCGGGGGCGCCTCTCGGTTCAGACACCGAGGCGGGAAAAAAGTTCGGCCAGTCAGTCGCCTGATTGGCCGAGGTCGCCTCGAACGCGAACGCGAGACTATGTAGAGTTATCCTCTGTCGTTTGCCTTGTCAAGGCGCTGGCCCAGGGCAAGCGGTCGTTTCCGGTCTCTCGAGGCGCACGAACACCTTGTCTCCTGCTCCTGCGTGGCGAAGGCACCTGATTACGGCTGCCAAAGTCCTGGTCTCGCTGGCCATCCTGGCGATCCTGTTCGCTCAACCCAGCACCCGCGAAGCCCTGGCGGCCGTGTGGTCCAGCGAGAAGCACTGGGGCCTGTTGCTGGGGGCCATCGTGCTGTGCTGGCTGACGGTCCTGCTGACCATCTTCCGATGGGTGGCCTTGCTGCGGGCCCTGAACGTACCGATCAGCCTGTGGAATGGCCTACGGCTGGGGGGGCTGGGCTTCATGCTGCACTTTGTCTCGCTGGGCAGCGTCGGCGGCGACGCCTTCAAGGCCATCTTCCTGATGCGAGATTACCCCCGGAATCGCCCCGAGTCGGTCGCCAGCGTGCTGGTGGATCGTGTGATTGGACTGGTGGGCCTGTTTCTGGTGGTCAGTGTGGCGGCCTTGCTGTGGGGCGAACTGTTGCTGGGCGACTGGGTGATTCGCTTGCTGGTGTACTTTTCGTGGGCGGCCAGCGTGGGATCGCTGCTAATGATGGGCCTGCTGTGGACGCCCCTGATGCGGCCCGGACGCCCGACGGCCGACCATGTGCTGGAGGCTTGGCCTCGGCCAGTGCGATGGTTGTTCAAGCTGGGTCGGGCGGTGCGGATGTATCGCAATGCCCCCGGGGCGGTGGGGCTGGCCTTGCTGTCCAGCGTGGTCTCGCATGGCATGTTTGCTGGGGTCATCTGGCTGTTGGCCTGGGGGCTGCCCGTGCCCGACCCCACGTTTGAAAGCTGCCTGGTGGTCTCGCCCTTGGCCAACCTGGCCGCCGTGGCCCCGCTGCCGATGGGCGGCTTGGGGGCCATGGAGGCCGCCATGGCGTATTTGTTTGTCACCGTGCCGGGCGATGTCTCGCTGAGTTTCGGTGAGGGCTCGCTGGTGGCCTTCGCCTTTCGGCTGACGATGATTGCCGTGGCCCTGTCGGGCTTTGGCTTCTACCTGGCCAGTCGCCGGGAGTTCGACGACGTCTACCACGACGCCGAGGAAGAGGCCTCCAGCGGACACCTTGAGGACGAAGAAGAACGTCTGATGGACGAGGCCCGCTGAGTTGCCCGCCCTTTGTAAATTGCCTGAGTTCCCTGGCTTTCCAGGCCGCGGGCGGAATCCCCGAGTGCCGGCAAGGTTGATTCAATCGACACGGCCTGAATGACCGATACAGCCTGCGAAGGGTCGGGGCAGCGGACCGATGCAGGTCCACCGACTCGCTTCGCGAGACTAGCCCAGTCGATGGACATTTCGGTCCCCAGTCGCCGCCAACAACTTGCCACCCGCGTGGGTTGCTTGGTCTGCTGCGCGGTGGTCTTGGCCGCATCGCCGGCGTGGGGGCAATTTGGTCGGGGTCACGATCCGGGCCGGCCGCCGATGGGGCCGGGATTCGGCACCTACTCGACCTCGCCGCCACCCCAGGAAGCCGGCTATTCCAGCCGACCGCCGGGCCCGCCGCCGCCGGCGCCCCGCATGGCTAGCGAGGACCGCTATTCATCCAGCGTGGTGCCGCAATCGTGGAATCCGCCGGCCAGCGGACCCATGCTGCAGGGGCCACCGCCCGAACACATGCCGCCGCCTTACCAGATGGGCAGCGTCTTGCGACAGGAAGGCCCGCCCATGCCGCATGGCGGGGCCGAGGTTGTTCCGCCGGGGCAAGCGGTTCCGCACGGTCACGGCAACCCGCCGCAGATCGTTCAGCCGTATGAAGAATTTCTGCTGCACGAATACGAACTGCACCCCGACTTTCCACCGCACAAGTCGCAGCCGCCCAAACGCCCGACGGCCACCGACCTGGGCATGGGGGGCATCTATTTGCCATTCGCCCCGTTCGAGATCGATCATGCCAAGCCCGGCAACTACATGATGTTGCGGTACGAGGCCTTTTCGAATTGGCGGCAGCCCGACCGGTTGGAGTATCTGTGGGCTCGCAGTGGCGGGCTCGGCGTGGTGGGCATTCCCGGATTGGGGCCGCAATTCATCGAGACCTCCATCAACATGCAGGAATATCACCTGTACATGGAGACCGGCGGCGACAAGCTCTCGGCCTTTGTCGACGTGCCGCTCAGGGCGGTGGATCCCGAGTTCAATTCCAACACGACCGGCCTGTCGGACATGTATGCCGGGGCCAAGATTGTGTTGTACGAAGAGGCCGGGATGACACTGACCAACATCTTTACAACCTACATTCCTATTGGTCTGGCCAGTCGCGGATTGGGCACCGGTCACGTCTCGCTGGAGCCGGGACTGCTGTTCAATTATCAGGCAAGTTGCACGACCTACTTCCACGGCGAAGTGAAATACTGGATTCCCTTGCCGGGAAATATTGAGTTCATCGGCCAGTTTCTACGGTACGGCGTGGGTGTCGGCCACTTGCTGTACGAACGGCCCAACAGCGACTTCGCCCTGACCAGCACGCTGGAAGTCGTCGGTTGGAGCATCTTCGACGGCCGAGCGGGCGTGCCGGGTGGCGGTTTCGTGGATGTCGGGAGCGAGGCCTTGCTGCACATTTATCCCGGCATGCGGATTCTGTTCAGCGAGACGATGGAAGTGGGCGTGAGCAGCGGCTTTGCCCTGACCAGCCAACGGTGGTACGACGGGATGTTCCGGATGGATTTCCGCATCTACTTCTGATGCCCGCCGCCCAGGCCGGCGACACACTCACCCGCGACCCTCTTGCAGCCAGCGGGCGGCTTCCAGGGCGTAGTAGGTCAAAATCACATCGGCTCCCGCCCGGCGAATGGCCAACAGGCTTTCTAACACCACGCGCGGCTCATCCAGCCAGCCCTGGGCGCAGGCCGCCTTGAGCATGGCGTATTCGCCGCTGACTTGATAAGCGGCCACGGGCAGATGGGTCGCCAGGCGGACGTCGCGAATGACATCCAAATAGGGACCGGCCGGTTTCACCAGCAGGATGTCGGCCCCTTCGCTGGCGTCGAGATCGACCTCGCGGAGCGCCTCGCGGCGGTTGGCCGGATCCATCTGATACGTTTTTTTGTCGCCGCTTTTCGGAGCGCTCTCCAGGGCCTCGCGAAAGGGTCCATAAAAGGCGCTGGCGTACTTGGCCGTGTAGCTCATCAGGCTGACCTCGGTAAAGCCCTCGGCGTCCAGGCTGGATCGCAGGGCCCCGATGCGGCCGTCCATCATGTCGCTGGGGGCAATGATATCGGCCCCCGAGGCCGCCTGGGTCAGGGCCTGTCGGCAGAGGACCTCGACGGTGGCATCGTTGAGAATACGCCCGTCAGGCGCCACCAGCCCGTCGTGCCCATCGCTTGAATAAGGATCGAGCGCGACGTCGGTCACGATCGTGACATCGGGAAAGCGATCCTTGATCCGCCGAATCGACTCGGGCACCAGACCCTCGGCATTGTACGCTTCCTCGCCGCCGGGCGTCTTGAGCGCCTCGGCCACGGCCGGAAACAGGACAAAGGCCGCGATGCCCTCGTTGCGGGCGGCCGCCACCTGGTCCAACAGCCCCTGGCGGCCCAGTCGCTGACAACCCGGCATGGCGGAGATGGGCAGGTTGTCGTCGCCCGCATGAATGAACAGCGGCAGCACAAAGCGCGCGGGCTCGAGAGTCACCTCGCGGGTCCACGCCCGGACGGTCGGGCTCTTGCGATTACGTCGGGGTCGGCTGGGCAGATGCATCGGTTGGGCGTGGGGAAAGGGCAGGGGAGTGATGAAGATTTTTCTTAACGCGAAGTTCTAGGGCTTCGGCTGGACTTTGCGAGTTCGGTGGCTTTACGGATTTCGAAGTTTGAGGAGTCGAGTGATTTCCGCACAACACTTTACTTGAAACTCGTGGCGATGTTGCTGGCTTGTCCAGCAGTGTGTGGTTCTGTCGCAGTCAGTCCGACCGAGAGGGGCGCTGTTGGCGGATCTTTGCTGGGATGGGTCAGTGGATTGAAGCAAGGATGTCGCTTGTGCGGAGCCGTTCATCAGTCGTCTTTCGTTGGATTGGACTCGCCGATCTGATCCAGCAAGTTTGCGACGCCGATCCTCTCCGCCCAGTCGTGCAGGTGCCGCTGGTCCAGGAGATCGCCGGAGACTTGCAGGATTCCCTGGGCGTCGCTGAGCTGCCTGTCAGAAGGGCTTATCTGATACCAGCGTAGTTTGTGCAAAATCACGTCTTCGGGTCGGGCGATGAAAGCCGGTTCGCCAAGGAGAGTGATCTGTTGACGACGCCGAAACCGCTCGTGTTCGTAGGCGTCACCATCTTCCGCTAACGGCGCACCTTCGTCTATCCGGACGTGGGAAGCCCAAAACGGCTGCAGGTGGAAAACATCCGAGAGCAATTGACCAACCTCGGCGGGGCCTTCACGCTCAAAT
>JBJHDE010000228.1:0-8165 GCA_050486385.1 Planctomycetales bacterium
GGCGATCGCCGGTCTCCAGGCCCGCACTTTCGGCGGGGCTGCCCGACTTGACGCTGCCGACTACGAAGCCGTCCTCTTCGTCCACGTCCTTGGCTGGCACTATCCCGTGCCACACGCCGCACAGGCGTTCGCAGTTGAGCAGTTTGGTGGTGATTTCCAGGACCTTATCGACCGGGATGGCAAAGCCAATTCCCTGGGCTTCGGCCCGCACGGCCACATTGATGCCGATCATCTGGCCATAGATGTTCAGCAGCGGCCCGCCCGAATTGCCCGGGTTGATGCTGGCATCGGTTTGAATCAGGTCGCGATACTGCTGAGAATCGTTGAGCTGGACGTCGCGGTGCAGGCTACTGATGATGCCGCGGGTCACGGTGTATTCGTAGCCGTAGGCATTGCCCACGGCGATGACCGGCTCGGCGATCAGCAGGTCGCTGCTGGTGCCCACGGTGATGATCTTCAGTGGCTTGCTGGGCTCAATCTTGATGATCGCCAAGTCAGTCTCGCGGTCGAAGCTGATGAGCTTGGCCGCATGCACGCTTTTATCTTCCAGCGTGACGCGGATCTTCTCGACCCCGTCGATCACATGCTGATTGGTGACAATGTAGCCCCGAGGATCGATGACCACGCCGGTGCCCATGCCATTGACGCGGCGGCTGGTTTCGATCTGGCCGAACCGAGCATCCGGCGAAGAGAGCGTCTTCTCGGAGTGGATGTTCACCACGCTGGGCTTGGCCCGCTCGACGGCACGGACCTCGGGCGTGCGACGGGGATCATCCTCGCCGTGGGCCGGCAGTCCACCTGTCGCGATGAGTGCAAGCACTGCCATCGTCGCCATGCCGGCAAGCCGCGAGTGGCCCGCCACGCCGTTGAGGGCTGCCATGGGATCTCCCGAGAGGTTCCTGCCGACGCGATCCACGAAATTCCCCCATGGAGCCACCATCCGGATGCGGTGGTCCCCCTGGGGTTCCGTGACAACTCCTATCATCGGCCCGACCGGGCTCGCTCTTCAGTCGCAACCGACGAAGGCTTCGCGCGACGCTCAAAAACCGTGCAATCCGCCGCTTTTCACCGGCCCGCATTCTTCGGGGGAGCGGCCGCGAACGCAGGCCCACGGACCTACCATGAGGGGGTCAGTTGCCGGGCGGCTGGTCCTGGGGCCCCCGTCCATTTGGGTTGCATTCTCCCCCGTGACCCACTAGGCTGCTGGCCAGTCACTTCCCTTGGGTGGACCCAAGTTCAGCAAGTTAGTGAAGTCATGCACTGTCGCGTGTTGAGGCCGGGGCGCTGTTCGCTGGCCGAATGCAGACGGCCCGCCACGCTAAGGTTCGCGGACAATCTGACAGTTCGGCAAAGCCTGCCTGAGGGGAGCCAAACGTTGCTCCTCGGCGTAGCTTTCGACGACCAACATCTTGAGGTTCTTGAGCTTGGCGAGCCCAGTCATTTCGCCCAGTTCAAAGGTCCCACCGACCACGTTGAGATACTCCAATGCACTCAGGCTTTCGAGCGGTTCCATGCTGACTCGACTCGACCGGAGGCTCAGCCACTTGAGAGCGGGGAGGTGTTTGAGCGTGTTTAACCCCTCGGCGGAGACAGACGACTTCTCGAGATTCAGATGCGCGAGCCGAGGGAGATTCCGCACCGCGTCCAACAAGTCCTCGCCGGCATCGGTGTAGCTGACTTCAAGATGGGTGAGGTTCTTGAGTTCCGCCAAGGCGGGCAGGCCCCGGCGACTGACACTGCCGTTGTGAATCGACAGGACCGCCAGTTGCGGAAAGGCCTTCAGTCCCTGGCCGTCGTCCCGCAGAGACGAGAGATACAGCCCACGCAAGGCAGGCAATGGTCCCAGTGCCGCCAGAGTTTCATCGCGGACTGAGAGTGCTTGCAGGTCGAGGGTCCAAGGGTGCTTGAGTCCTGCCAGGGCACGGATCGACGGCTTGGTCTCGGGGGTTGCTTGCAGGTACGAAATGGTCAGCTCGATGTGTGCGGGAAGCTGCGAAAGTTGGCCCACCTCATTGGCCGACCATGCGGGATTGCGGACCTCAATCCAGCGGAGGTGCCGAAATCCTTGCAAGGTCGGAAGCCAGACCAGTAGCTTCTCGGGCGACACCCGCAGTCCGAACGGTGCCTCCGGTTCGGGCAGCCCGGCCAGGGAGTCGAGCCCGTCGCACACAAACATCCGCAGGCCCGAGTCGGTCGGGGCTGCCGGGTTCCAGTCCAGTCCGAGTTTGCGTCGCCGCGTGGCATTTTCGAGCCGTGCGCCGGCGGCGGTCCAGGCACGCGTTGTTTGCGGCGAGACCTCGTGGGCGGCAGAGGGATCCGCCTGCTCGATGGGAGCCAGCAGGCAGAGGATCCAGCAACACGCGGCAGCATGGTCGAGCATTTCCGACCCCCTTGATCGGTGAGAAAGTCCACCCGATCCTAGACCCCTGCGTTCTGCCCAACCAGTGGCCGCCGTGGTGGCTTGCCCCCAAAAATGCAAGCTGCCCTCTCAGTGGGCGGCGGTCTTCCGTTAAACTCAAGGTTTCGGCCAACGGCGGCGAGGGGGGCTGGGGGCAGGGCCTCGCATGCTGCCGACGTCCGAAATCGCCCGGCCGTCGCCCCCACGGTAGACGTTGGCATTGCCCGGCGGCGACGGGCTGGCGCCGCTTTCCGCAATTGGAGATCACGATGCAGGCGAGGCAACTTCGGACTGGCATGGCCCTGGCCTTCGGTGCGTTGTGGGCGAGCCTGGCAGTGCAGCCGGTTTGCGGGCAATCCTCCTGGCGGACGGGGAACGATTTGGCCGGGCATCTGCTGCAGCCAGTGGGAATCACTTGGCGCGACAAACCCCTGGCCGAGGCCCTGGACGATTTGGGCAAGGTCCATCGCCTGGGGCTGCTGCGGGATCGGCGGCTCGATCCCGGGCGTCCGATCGATCTGGATTGGGCCAATCGTCCGTTGGGCGACGCTCTCGACCAATTGGCCACCGCCCAGGGCTGGGGCGTGGGGCAGGTTGGCGATGTGCTCTATTTGGCTCCCGAGACCGACTTCGAGCGGGTGGCCACGGCAATTGCCTTGTTGGAGGCCGAAGCCGCCAACTGGCCGAGCGAAATCCGCAATCGCTGGCAGAAGGCCGAACCCTTGGCGTGGCCCCATCTCACCGAACCTCGCAAGCTGGTCGAGCGGTGGGCCAATGAGGCTGGCGTGCGGCTTGCCAATCCCGAGGCGCTGGAGCACGACCTGTGGCCGGCGGTCGAGTTGCCGCGGCTGTCGCTGGCCGCCCGGCTGGGGCTGGTGGCCGGCCAGTTTGGGTTGATGGTCCAGAGCCACGACGGGCGCGAGGCCCGCCTGGTGCCCTTGCCCGAACGGCTGCTGATCGAGCGTCGCTACCCTGCCGGACGAGACCCCGCGGGGCGGCTCGAAGAGTATCGGCGGTTGGCGCCGGGGGCCGACATCGTGCGTGACGGGCGATCCCTCGTGGTGCGAGGCACGCAGATCGATCAACTTCGTATCGAGCAAGGCCGACGCCCAACACCGCGACCGATGCCCATGGCCACCGAGACCCGCTATACGCTGACGGTCGAGAATCAGCCGTTGGGCGGCGTGCTGCAAGCGCTGGCCCAGCAACTGGGATTGGAGTTGCAAGTGGACGCCGCCGCGCTGGCCGCCGCCGACGTGCCGCTGGGCACCCTGGTCAGCTTGCGGACCCAAGACGCCACGGCCGACGAAGTGTTCCAGCAGCTACTCGATCCGCTTGGTTTGACCCATCGCATCGACGCCCGGCGGGTCACCGTGCAACCCAAGTGACCGTGCTAAGAAGCGCGTTGTCCGGGGGAAGGCCGAGTGTCGGCGGTCTGAGGCGGCCGTTCCAAGCGCGATTGGCACTTGCTTGAAAAACACAATCGGCGGGGCCGCGCGCCGGCGTTGTGTAACGCCGGGGGTTGCTGCGCGGGCCGCGCCGATTGTCTTCGATTCCGGTTCGTTCGGTCGAGTTGGTCAGTCCAGGGCGTAGTCGGCCGGACGCACGCCCTTCTGAAAACCTCCGAAGCTGAACCGCGTGGGCTCGAACTCGCCCACCAGGTCGACCTGGGCTTTTTCGGGCGTCTTGTCTTCCAGGCCAACGGCCCAGAAGCTGGCATTCACCAACAAGCGACGAAAGGCCTCGTTGGCCAGGTCCTGCGAGGCGCCCATCGTGGTGGTGAACACTCGACCGGTTTTTCCTTCGGCACCTTCGTAGGTTTTGATCCAGGCGACGGGCATCATGGGGTTATTCTTCGGACCCTCGGCGGCCGGGTCTTCGGGATTCATGCCAGCGACGACTTGTCCCAGCACCAGGGGTTGGCTGTCGCCGGGCAAGGGCAACCGCACGCCATACACGTCGGTGGGTCCGAAGATCTCGCCATCGGCAATGCCATTAAGAATGGGATGATCCTTCTTCTCGTCGACCAGCATTCCACGGGTGGCCTGTTTGCCGTGTTGGCCGTGGTGATTGATCCAGGTTTCGCCCAGGATTCGCCGGCCGAAGCCGCCTTCCCAGCCTTCGGCCTTGCTCCGCCAATTGTAGTGGGCGTACTTACTGTCGGCCTTGGTGTTGAAGGCATGGGTCGCCGTTCGCAACCCGATGATCGGCCGGCCGCTGTTGACATAGGCGTCGATGTGGGCCATCTGCTCGTCTTGCAACTCGCGAAACCGCGTGGCGATGATCATCAGGTCGGCCTCGGCCAGGGCCTCCAGGCCGGGGATGTTCGCCCGGTTGTTTGGGTCGATTTCGCCGGTTTCGGGGTTCACGGCAAACAGCACCGTGCAGGTGAAGCCATGGTGCTTGGCCAGAATGCGGCCCAGGTGTGGCAGGGCTTCTTCGGAGCGATACTCCTCGTCGCCGCTGACCAGCACAATGTGCTTACCCTGGCCGGGCCCCTCGCCACCTTCGTAGCGGACCCACGTAGCCGAGTCCTCCGCACGAACGGTTGCCGTGACCATCAGCGCGGCCAGTCCCAACGAAATCCACTTCATGACGAGTTCCTTGAGTAAAGTATCGGTGCTGCTCGGTTGCGTGGGCTCGTGACCCGGTTGCGGGCGACTAGGCCCCGTCGACCGTCTGAAACTCCACGGACGAATCCTCCGGGGCAAACCATTCCGCCGTGATCTCCTCGGCGGCCTCGCTTGTGTCGATCCGCAGGATCAGCCGGTGGGTGCCCTCGCCGACTTCGGCCGACCACTCGCCGTCGGCGGGAAAGCGATTCTTGCCAATCCAGCCGATGACGCCCGAGCGATCGTCCAGCCGCAGGCCCAATCGCCCAGGTCGGGTGACCTGAACCTCGGAGTAAAGATACAGGATGGGGCTGCCGGTCTCGATGACCAATTCGCCCAGCGGCAGGGCCCCGGCGGTCTTGGCGTAGGCCGGCAACCAGCGATCGGCGTCGAGTTGCTGGACGATGTCGATGAGTTGCTCTTCGTTGGGGACTTCCTCAATCCACTCGGCCGGAGGCTGACTCAACGCCCGCCAGCGTTGCAACGTGGGACGGCTCCGCACGGCGAACTCGCCGGGTCGGCCCAAGGCATCCAGGTAGGCCACCAGATCGAGGAACTCTTGTTCGGTGAGGAAGCGGGTCAAGCCACTGGGCATGAGCGAGCCGCCGATGACGACTTCGTTGTCGGGGTCGGCGGGAATCACGGTGCGGCGGCCCTCGGCGTCGCGGAGGACGATCCGCTCGTCGCTTTCTTCCTCAATGATGCCCCGATGCAGCCGGCCTTCGTAGTCGATGACCGTGGCCATGCGATACTCTTCCTTGACGTGCAGCTCGGGGATGAGGATCGAAGTGACCAGATAGTCGGTGGGCGAGGCGGCCCCGATGGGGCTGAGGTCTGGCCCAATCGTGCCGCCGGCCTTGCTGACCGCGTGGCACTTGATGCAGCTCAGCTCCTTGCGGCGGTAGACCTCTTCGCCCCGGTGCGGGTTGCCCAGCTTCTCGGCCGCTTGCACCATGGCGACCACTTCCGACTCGCTGGGCTTGGGCGGTTCATCCGGCAGGTTGGCGGCCTTGGCCAAGGCGTCCACCAGGGCCGGGTCGGCTCGACCGACCGAATACAAATACCGCAACACGCCCTTGGCGACATTCTCTTCTAAATCGGCCTGGCCCAGGGCCGCGGCCAGTTGGGCGGCTCCGTCTTGGCGATCCAAAAACGCCGCGATCATCCGCGAGGCATCGTCGCTGGCGTCGGCTTCGGCCAACACCTGCACGCCTTGCTTGGCCGCCAAGCCGACATCCAAACTGGTCAGGCCCGCCACGCCCAAGAATCGCAGTGTCATCGGCTGACCCGAAGCCGCCAACGGCAACAAGGCTTCGCGGGCGGCGTCGCCACCAATCGCCCCCAAAGCGTGTACGGCCGCCTGGCGGACATCGGTCGAAACGTCGGCCGTGGCCAAGGCGATCAGTGGTTGGACGAACGCCTGATCCTGGTATTGCCCCGCCAGATCAGCGGCTTGCCGGACCACCTGGGGCGAGCCCTCGGGCTTCAGCAATCGGGCCAACACGTCCAAATCGCCCGCCGGCTTGAGCCGCCGCTCGTCGTGGGCCTTGGCCAGTTGTCGCAGGGCCGCCAGTTGATTGGCCCCCTGATAGCCATCCTCGCCGGCGGCCTGAGCCAGCAGCCAGGCCAGATCGTCGGCGTCACCCCGACCGGCCAGCATTTCCAGCAGTTGCGGCACCCGCTCGTCGGGCAGTCGCCCCGATTCCAACAGGCGTCGGTAGGGCGCGCCAGGCGATTGAGCCAGCACGACGTCTTGGATCAGCATGCCCCCGCACAGGGCCAGTACCCACACTACGCAGCGCATCATAGCCTTTTCATCAAGGAAGGAGTCGCGCCGCTGGCCCCATGGCCAAGCGGCTTCACTCCAAGAATGACCGAACTCGGGCCAAGCTTAGCAGCCGGGCGTTGGCCTCAACGCTCGCCACGGGCGCGGCGGTCGAGGGTCGAGTTGGTCTCTTTGAGGGCATACTCCAGGTAAACGTCTTGGTCGTGCAGCAGGCTTTCCAGGGCCACTTCCTGGGCCAAGGGGACGTCATCGCCGGTGAAGAAGCTGCACGCCCGCACGGCTTCGAGCCGCACGCGGGGATGCTCGTCGTTGATCTGGGCCCGTAGCACTTCCAGCACATCGGGCACTCGGTCCCGCCAGTAGCACAGCACGCGGGTGGCGGCGGCCCGAGCCCGGGGTTCCGGGCAATTGAGCAGCTTGTCCAGCAATTCGAGATTGACGATGTCGTGGTGCTGATGGACCCACAGGGCCTCGAGCATCTGGTGCCAATAGTTGCCGTCGTCGGCGTCCAGCCCAGCGATCCACTGGTTCAACGCCTGCACGACCTCGTCGGTGTCGCGATCCCGAAGTTCGCGGCGAACGCGGTAGCGGGTGCGATCCTCGTAGGCCTTAAGCTGGTCCAACAACTCCGGCAGCGGAGCGTCGGCGATCTTGGCGGGCTCGCTGAGCGGCTTGTTGGTGTAGCGAATCCGCCAGATGCGACCGTGGTTGGTATCGCGGTTGGGATCCCGCAACGAGTGCTGCATGTGACCCACCAGCGGATTGAACCAGTCGCACAGATACAGGGCCCCGTCGGGACCAAACTGCAAGTCGACCGGGCGGAAGTTGGGATCGGTGCTGCGGACCAGCGGCTCGGCCGGATCGGCCGAAAAGCCCGAGCCATCTTCCCGCATCCGGTAGTTCAGCACGCCATGAAAACCGATGACGTTGTTCAGCAGAAAGTTGCCTTGCCAATCGTCGGGGAAATTGCCACTGCTGACAAATTCACAACCCGAAGTGGGCCGCCATTGCTTCTGCAAGAACTGTTTCATGCCCGGGTGCTTGTGCGGGTAAACCACCGCACCCGAGAAGGCGGTGCCAAAGTAGTTGGCCCCACCGCTGGCGTCGGCCACGAAGTTTTGCCCCCAGCGGTCAAAGACATGACCCCAAGGATTGGCAAAGCCGTAACTCACGAAAATGTCCAGCTTCCAGGTCCGCGGTTCCCAACGGAACACACCCGCGTTGCGAATGCGCTCGGGTCCATAGGGCGTTTCGATCTGGGAGTGGTGGAAGGTGCCTTCCTGGAAGTAGAGGGCACCGTCAGGCCCCCAGGTGAAGGCGCTGATCGAGTGGTGCGAGTCGGCCGAATCGAAGCCGTGCAGGCGATAGG
>JBJHDE010000229.1:0-8121 GCA_050486385.1 Planctomycetales bacterium
CGACCGGCGGACCGCCTACGAGTGGGTGGATCGTGCAATTACTCGTGAGCCCGAACTCGCCGAGGGCTATTTCTTGCGCGCCAACCTGAACCTGCAGTCCGGCAACTTCGCCGCCGCCGAGAGCGATCTGGATCGCGAGTTACTTGACGAAGTCCGCGACATTCTGCGCCCGGTGCTCGACCAGAGCTGGCCCAGCGGATTGCCTCGCCCGACAACCCGCTGACCGCCCGCGTGATCGTCAATCGCGTGTGGGCCTGGCATTTTGGCACGGGGCTGGTGCCCACGCCCAGCGACTTTGGCACCCAGGGCGAGCCGCCCACGCATCCAGAATTGCTGGACCATCTGGCCTGGCACTTCATGCAGAACGGTTGGTCGCTCAAGTGGTTGCATCGCGAGATCCTGGCCAGTCGGGTGTATCAGCAATCCAGCGATCTGCGACCCGAGGCCCTCGCCGTCGACCCCGAGAATCGCCTGTGGTGGCGTTACCCGCGTCAGCGTCTGGATTTCGAAGCCATGCGGGACTCGATGCTGGCGGTTTCGGGCACGCTGGACCGCACCCTCGGCGGCCGCCCAGTGGAATTGACCAGCTCGCCGGCTCCCAAGCGGCGCACGGTGTATGGCTTCATTGATCGGCAGAACCTGCCGGGCGTGTTCCGCACCTTCGATTTGGCCAGCCCCGACAGTTCGAGCCCGGGTCGCTATGTGACGACCGTGCCGCAGCAGTCGCTGTATCTCATGAACAGCCCCTTCGCGGTGGAGATGGCCCGGGCCCTGGCCGAACGCGCCGAGTTCACCGCCCTGGACGACCCCGAGGCCCGCATCCGCGCGATGTACCGTCGGGTGTATCTCCGCGAACCCGACCGCGACGAGCTGGCCTTGGCCCTGGCCTATGTGGCGGCCAGCAGCGAATCGCCCGCCGCGATCGAAGCTCCACGGTGGCAATATGGCTATGGCCGTTACGATGCCGAGAGCGATCGGGTCGGCCAGTTCGACCTGCTGCCGTATTTTGGTCAGGGTCGCTGGAGCGGCAGCGAGGCCTTGCCCGATCCCAAGCTGAGTTGGAGTCTGTTGAACGCTCAGGGCGGACACCCCGGACCGGGACCCGAGCGGATGGTGATGCGTCGGCTCACCCTGCCGGAATCGGGACGGGTGACGATTCAAGGCATCCTCAAGCATGGCCAAAACGAAGGCGACGGCGTCGAGGGCCGGATTGTCTCCAGCCGGGCCGGCACCTGGGGGCATTATCCGGTGTATAACGGCGAAGCGTCGACGGACGTGAGCGAGATGGAGGTCGAAGCCGGCGAGACGATCGACTTTGTGGTGTACGCCGGAAAGTCGGCCAATCACGACAGTTTCCAATGGGCCCCCGTCGTCACGCTCACCACACCCGACGGCTCGCAGCGCTTCGATGCCGCCGCCGATTTTGGCGGCAGCGCCCAGCCCAACACCGCCTTCGACCGCTGGGCCCGCCTCGCCCAGGTACTGCTGATGAGCAACGAGTTCCTCACGGTCGATTGACTTGGGGGCGCGTCGCACCACCGATGGCCTACTGATCGTCGTGCAATACCCGCAACGCATGTCGTGGCAATGTTGGCTTTGTCCACCAGTGAGTGTTCACGCTTGCACCCGCGATGCGTCATCCTTGAAATCCATGGTTGAATCGGTGTTGAGCCGAAGCAAATGGAACCACCGATAACACCGATAGAACGGATTGCTTAAGGGCTTCTGCGCACCGGTGCCCTTGCTTTTTCATTAAGTGTGCCACTGCTTGCTGGCAAGCAGTGCGATAAGCCGAAGCACCTTGAACAGTCGAGTCGAAGGGCAACCATGCCAAACAACGTGAGTCGATTCTACTGATCCCCGCACAATTCTTCGAACGGTCGGGAAATCAGACGGTTTGACCTGTGTTGTCAAAGCCTGCTGGACAAACCGCGAGTCACGCGACCGATTCGGCATGGACTGCTGGAATCAGGAGAAGTAACCGCCAAGACGCGAAGAGCGCGAAGGTGGGGGCACGACATCGTCGCGCTCTTGGCGTCTTCGCGGTTCAACGTATTTGCCGTCCTGAGTTTCCTGGTGCCTCTTGGCCTGTTCGTAAACTCTTGCAGGAAACGGTAACTCGGCTTGCCAGCCAGCCGTGGCACACTTGCGGCAATTGGTTCACGGTGTGGGATGTCACTCGCCCTCGCAAACCCGCTCAGGGCTGCTCGCTGTCTCGGCGCTGGGACCAGAGGGCTTGCTGGGCGTAGGTCCGCCCGATTCGGTCGAATTGTCCGTGAATGTAGCCGCGACCGCCAACATAGCTGGGGACTTTTTCCGGCGCGTCGCGCAAGACGGCGTCCAGCGTCAAGATTGCCAGCGGTTCGAGTGTGTCGAACTCGGCATAGCGGTGCTGGGCACTGGGCATAAAGAAACCGTGGTGAAATCGCGCGGCGATCATCCGATCGGCCAGCGAGCGGGCGGCGTCGAGGTAGCCGGGTTGTGACGTCACCCGGTACAGCTCAATCAAGGCGAACACCAGCTCCGGATCGGGAGCGGCGCGCTGGCCGTCAACGGTGGGCGGTTGATCCGGGGTCTCGCCGATCTCGCCCAGCTTTAGCCCCTGGGCCATGGAACGGGCCGTCTGCCACAACAGCGGACGCTGGGTTAATCGGTAAGCCCGCGCGTAGGCCGTCAGGTGCTGGGCCGTCGCCGAACGCGGCGCATACCGATCGCCCTGTTTACCCACACCATAACCGGTGCGGGGAATCCGCAGGCCCGTGACCTCGGTGCCGTCGGCCCACATCGGGCGGAAATGATTCGCGGCGGGATCGTAGGCGTGCCGCACGTGCGCTTCCAGATGCTCGGCCGCATCGGTGGCCCACCCACTGGCCGCTTCACCTTCCAGCATCTCGGCCAGGTCCAATTGCACCAAGGCGTACCAAGGAAAGCCGCCACTGTTGGACCACACCCAGCCCTCGCGGGCGACCAGCAGGCCATCCTCGGCCAGTTTGTCTTTGACGGGATTGTAAAATTCATCCTCGGGGTCGGAACTTCCGGAACGCCCGAACTTGTTTTCGATCCGATCGCCATAGGAACTGTAGGTCAGAGAGCCCGTCAACGGTCCCTCGGCGGGCGGTGCCTGGCGACGTCTGGCTTTCGTATACTGATAGGCTCCCATCCCGGTTTCCGGATGGCGGGCCTTGCGGTACATGCCGGCCAGCCGCAGGCTCCAGTCGAGTGCGCCTTGCTCCTCGGACAGGGCATACAGGACGCCGCCGCCGTAAATCAGATCGGCCCCGCAGTTCAGAAACGAAAGGCCATCGCTTTCGAGAAACGGCGACGGATCGTCAAAGCGCTGGTCCCAGACCTTGGCATCGGGCGGCGGACCCCGCCGGTAGGGCGCATGCCGATTCATCTTGAGTTCGCCCCACTGCGTCACATGGCCGGCCCACATCGCCCGGATGAACTGGGCGGTCGCCTCGGGGTCGACGTCCCACATGAGTTTGTAGTCGGGGAAGCTGCGCTTGAACTCGTGGCAGTTCGCATCGAATTCGCCCACGGGCTTGAGGGTCCGCAGGTCAATGAACTGATGACCGCCCCAGCGGAGTTTGCCGCAGGGCGAGCGGAGGTGGTCGAAGTGATAGCGAATCGCCTCGCGGGCCGCTTGCTCGTACCGCGGATCGCCGGTCAGGTTGGTCAGCCCGCGCAGCACACGAAACAGGTTCTGCTGGCTGGCCAGATTGTGGACGATCCAGGTCTTGCCGCGATACCGCCAGACGGCCGGCTCGCCGGAAACCGGATCGATGCCATCGGCCAAGAGCGGCGTTTCCTGGCCGCTCCAGCGATCCAGGCCCCGGGCCAGCACGTTGTCCGCAAATGTCACCACCACCGCCCGCCGCCGGTCGTCGCTCTCGTCGCCCGCCGCCGAGTCCCATGCGGCAAGGAGCAAGCAGGCGCCCACCAGCGTCACGACCAGCAATCCGCCATACCGTCGACTCATCTCACACCCTGTGGTCATCGGGTTCACCTTTCTGCAACGGATCGAATCGGTCGAGCACGGGGCCGAGAGTTTGCGTCGGGCGGCAAGTCGTTTGGGCCTCCCAATCCGCCCCCTACAGCAAGCCCCGGCGACTATTGATCCCTGCACAAGTCTTCGAACAGTGCGGAAATCAGACGGACTGACCCGTGTTGTCAAAGCCCGCGGGACAAACCGCCTTGAGTCACGCGACCCATTCAGCATGGACTGTTGGAATCAGGAGAACAAACCGCTAAGACGCGAAGAGCGCGAAGTTGGTGCATGACATCTTCGCGCTCTTGGCGTCTTCGCGGTTCAAGGTGGTTGCCGTCCTGGGTTTCTTTTGGCTTGTTCGTAAACTTTTGCAGGCAACGGTAGGATGACCCAACCGAGTGCCGTTGACAAGCTTGCTGGTAGGTTTTCGATGGTTGCTCACGAGGTGCCTGGGCGAGCCTTGCACAGTGCATGGAAAGGCCCTCGCGCGAGCGCGGATCGTTGCCGCGGGCGACTCAAGCTCACACCCGGCAACCGGGGCTCAGGACTTGTCGGGCCGCGAGGAGGCGTTGAAGTCGAAGGCCAGGGGCTGCTCGCTGTGGGGATTGGAAATGCGAATCGTCACCCGACCGGCCAGCAATTCGGCCAGCAAGTCGCCGACGAGTTCGTGCCGCCAGCCTTCGGTCAGCCGGGGACGGGGCAGCTCGTCGCGGTCCTCGGCCAGCAGCCAGTTGATCAGATCCCGCACCTCGCTGGCGGTGCCCACCAGGCTGGTCGCCACCGAGTGATCGTTGCACAAGCTGCTCAGCGCCGACGACAGAAATTGCCCCAGCATCATCAGTTGCGGCGGATGCTTGGCCCGTGGCTGACGCGGGTAGTCGGCCGCCGACTGACGCAGCCCCCGCTCCACACAGCCGGCCAATTCATCCAGCATCACCCGAATCCCCGGGCGATCCATACCGCGGACCCGCATGATTTGCTTGCGATCGGCGGTTTGACGTCGGGCGAGTTCCACCATCAGGTCGTCGCGCAGCACCCGCCGGGCTGGCACATCGCGGCGTCGGGCCAATTCCTCGCGCCACAGCCACAGCTCGCGAAGAATGGCCGCCGAAGAACCGTACAAGCCGCCAGCGCCCGAGACGTTGCGGAACCGCTCGCCCTGCCGCATTTGCCGCCATTGTTCTTGCAGGCTGGCCATCTCTTCTTCGATCCAAGGCCAACGGCGATGCTGCTCGAGCCGTTCGGCCAGCACATCCCGCAGTTCCAGCAGGTGCCGCACGTCGTCCAGGGCGTAATCCAACTGCTGCTGCGACAGCGGACGCCGTCGCCAATCGGTGCGGGTCTCGCCCTTATGGAGCTGAATGTCCAGATAGGTCTGCGTCAGCGTGCCGTAACCCGCCGGGTAGTCGGTGCCCACCATCGCCGCGGCGACCTGCACATCCAGCAAGTTGGCCAGCGGGCGGTTGATCCCATCCAGACAGAAGCCCAGTTCTTCGCGGGCGGCATGCACCACGGTCTGGTGATCGCCCTGGCTGAGCACCTCCCACAGTGGCCGCAGATTGGGAATCGCCAGGGTGTCGACGGCCACCAGCAACTGGTCGGTGGCAATCTGGGCCAGGCACAGCTCGGGCCGGTAGGTGTGTTCAGAGACGAACTCGGTGTCAAAGGCGATGGTCTTGGCAGACCGGAGTTCGCGACACAGGTCGGCCAGCTCGGCGGCCGTGGTGATAAGCGCTCGTTCCACGTTGCAGATTGATCCTCGCGACTTGGCGATCCGTCGAGTGTTTCGGGCGAAGCCCACGTTCCGGAGAATCGGGCAGTGTAAATTGATGTTTTAGCTTGTCGATCCTTGCGGCAATTCGAGCCCCTCTTGAAGAGTGGGTCAGCAAACAGTCGTCAGGTTGGTATCACTCTTCCAGAAAAAAAGCCCGAAGCTGGCTCCAACCCGACGGCGGCTCGGACCGCCACGTGAGCCGCTCGCCACGGGTGGGATGCGGCACACTCAACTCCACGGCGTGCAAGGCGATGCCATGCGGCCAGGTGTGCTGGCTGCCGTAGCGCTCATCGCCCAGAATCGGCCAGCCCCGGGCGGCCAGTTGGACCCGAATCTGATGCTTGCGTCCGGTTTCGAGTTCAATCTCCAGGGCCGACCAACCCGGCCCCACCGCGAGGGTGCGATACCGCAACCGCGCCACCTTGGCCGTGGGGTGGCCTTCGCCGACGGCGATCATGCCAAAGGTGTGGGCGGGGTCTTCGGCCAGCCAATCCTGCAACTCGGCGGATGGCGGTTGAATGCGGCCTTCGACCACGGCCCAGTACCGCTTATCGACCTCGCGACGCTGGAAGGCGGCGGTCAGCCGCGCGGCGGCTTTTGAAGTTTTGGCAAAAATCACCAATCCGGACACCGGTCGATCGAGCCGGCTGACCACCCCCAAATAGACTTGGCCGGGCTTGTTGTAGCGGCGTTTCAGGTCCTCGCGGGCCCAGTCCCACAAGCTGATTGTGCCGGCCGGTGCTTGAGCCGTAATCATTCCGGCGGGCTTATCCAGCACGAGCAGGTGGTTGTCTTCGTAGACGATGCGGGGCGACACGGCGGCAAACACCAGGGAAAGGGCGGCCCTGCCCGGCCGCCGGAGTTTGGGCTGGTCAGGGCGTCGGCTGGGGGCGCCAGTGCGGCCTAGGACCACGCCAAGCGGCTGCGGCCCCATCGAAAAGTGGGCGCGGATTCGATCGACTGGCACGGAGCTTGCTGTGTGATGAATCGGCAAAGTGTCCGGCCAATGCTTGACACATCAATTTTCGCTGATTTCAATATCAGTGGTTCGTGGCACTTTGTCGAGACGCGTCGTGGCGGCGCGTTGACGGCCATTGAACTGGTGGTGTCGAGGCGTATCCCGTTGATTGGGTCCAGGGACCAGGTGGTTCCCAGGGCGTGGGAGTTCCCTTATCCGGTGGGCAGCGACCCCTTCCAAGCCCCCCAGGAGGAATGTTTATGCGGAAGTTTGTTGGCGTGTCCTGTTTAGTGGCCTTCGTGGCCGTGTGCTTGGTGGGCTTCTTGGCCACCGACACGGTCGAGGCTCGCCCGCAGTACATCAAGCAGTTTGTGGCGATGTACCCGGCGCTCGAGTCGCAGGCCAAGACCGGGGCCAAGTGCAAGATTTGCCATCCCGGCGACCAGAAGAAAGAGCAGAACGCCTACTCGGCCATCGTGCTCGAGCACCTCGGCAAGCCGAACGTGCGGGACGTGGTGGTCATCGATGCCGCCCTGACCGAGGCCGCCAAGGGCGACTCGGGCAACGGCAAGACCTTCGGCGAGTTGCTCACCGCCGGTGAGTTGCCAGTGCCGGTCGAAGACTGATCGGCCCGTTCGGCAAATTGTTGCGGTTCATCGCGAGCCACGCCCGGGATCTTTGGCCCCCAGGCGTGGCTTGTTTTTTTGAACGAAGATTGAACCACGGATGTCACGGATTGCTCGGATGGGGATGCCGACGGCATGAGCCGGGCGAAGCGGTGGGGTTGCTTGGCCCTTGCACGTTTTTCCCGGATCGGGAGAATCACCCCCCGGCGAGCCCCCCTGGCTTTGGGTTCCCGCGACCGAATGCCCCCCATGGCCGAACCGCTCGAGCCAGGCCGCAGGCTTAACCGGGCTAGAAGAACCTGCAAAGTTTCTCCCAAGAATCACCCCCCACATTCTTGACAATTCCCACGCGGTCGCTGAACAATAGAGGGGTCTTGTCTGACCCGACCCATGGTGTTGATCACCCCAAGGTTGTGACAAACCTGCTCAGAGCGTTGGGATCGGATCCGCTTGTGTGGGAGTCCGGCCGATCGCGTGGGGTGAAAGGGGCACCTTCCTTTTCTGGAGTTTGCGAACGATGACGATCAAGTTGTTGATTGCCGACGATCACGAGGTGGTCCGGACTGGCTTGGCCAGCCTGGTGACCGACACCGAGATCGAGGTGATCGGGGGGGCAGCCAGTGGGGCCGAGGCCCTGGAACTGGCCAAGCAGCTTCAGCCCGATGTTGTGCTCCTGGACATCCGGATGCCCGATGGCAACGGTTTGAGCGTCCTCAAGGACTTGCAGCGGGAACTGGTCGACGCCAAGGTCATCATGCTGACGACCTACGAT
>JBJHDE010000230.1:0-8118 GCA_050486385.1 Planctomycetales bacterium
TCGTCGCCCAGCAGGATTTCGGAATCCTCGGCGTCCTGCTCGTCCTGGTCGAATCGCTGCACGAATGTCGGGCTCTCGGTCAGGCCCTCTTCGAGGTTCAATCCCGAACTCTCGCGGTCGCCGACCTGGATCTCCGAGTCGTCGTCGTCGCGGGCCGCCAACCCCTTCTGCACAAAGGTCGGGCTTTCGGTCAGCCCCTCATCCAAATCGATCTGGCCGCTGTCGCTGTCGCCCACCAGAATTTCGGAGTCGTCGTCCGAGCGACGCTGATCGCGCTGCACGAAGGTCGGGCTCTCGGTGGCACCGGCCGAATCGTCCAGATCGAGTTCGTCCTCGCCGCCGATGGTAACCGCCTCGTCGTCCCGCTCGGCCGGGAGCTGGTACATCGGACTGCCTTCGCCGGTGCCATAGCCCGAGCTGCCAATCGACGTGGCCGAATCGCCTTCGCCCGGCTGGTCGTCGGCCTCGCTGAGCACGCCATGCATGTCGTCGCGGGTGGCAAGCTGAATCTCGGAGTCGTCGCTCCAGGGGCCTTCGGGCACCAGGTCGCTTTGGTCGCCCAAGGCGACTTCGCTGTCGACCTCCGGCAGCTCGCCTTCGTCGGGATTCAAGACGTTGACCGCGTCGGAGTCCTGTTCGTCCCCGAAGCGGACATCGACTTCGGCGTCCTCGCCAAACATCACGCCCGAATTGCCCAACAGCGTGGGCACCGAGCCGGCGGGTCGGTTCGACTCGCCCTCGTCGCCAATCACCTGGCTCTCTTCGTTGAGGCTGACTTCCACGCCCTCGGCAACCTCGTCGGCCAACGGGCTCAGGTCGTCGGTGGGCGAATCGGTCACGTTCTCTGGTTCGTTGCCATAGACCGATTCGTTGTCCTCGGCCATGCTGAATTCCGACTGCGAAATCTCGACCAGGTCGTCTTCGGACTTGACCGAGTCCTTAGAACCCACCGTGGTGTTCGGTCCCGAGCTGAGGCTCTCGGCCATGTCGGCCAGCACGTCGGAGTTGTCGTGGATTTCGAGGTTGATCGGGCCGCTGTCGGAATCCGCCAGGTCCGCCGACGAGCCCATCAGCGTCCGCATCGGTTGATCGGGATGCTCCAGATCGTCGCCCAGGACCGCGGCGTCCTTGTCGGCGGCATCGTCGGAGATCGACAGATCGACCGGGCCCTCGATCGCATCGAACACGTCACTGGACGAGCCCATCAGGGTCCGCATCTGCTCGCCACTGGAAACGCCTTCCAGCTCGTCGCCCAATACGGCGGCGTCCCGGTCTTCATCCTGCGAGGAGACCTCCAGGTCGATCGGTTCGTCTTCCCGGCTTTGGCCGAACATGTCGCTGGACGAACCCATCAGCGTGCCGGCCTGATCGTCCTTGGAGACGCCTTCCAGCTCGTCGCCCAAGACGGCGGCGTCCTTGTCTTCATCCTGAGATGAGACTTCCAGATCAATCAATTCGTCTTCGCGGTTCTTGCCGAACATGTCGCTCGACGAACCCATCAGCGTGCCGGCTTGCTCATCCGCGCCGACGCCTTCCAGTTCGTCGCCCAACACGGCCGCGTCTCGGTCTTCATCCTGCGACGAGACCTCCAGGTCAATCAATTCGTCTTCGCGGCTCTTGCCGAACATGTCGCTGGACGAACCCATCAGCGTGCCAGCCTGATCGTCCCGGGCACCGCCTTCCAACTCGTCGCCGAGGACGGCGGCGTCCTTGTCGGCCGCGTCGTCGGAGATGGACAGATCGACCGGCCCGTCCTGAACATCCAACACATCGCTGGAAGAACCCATCAAGGTCCGCATGGGTTGATCGTCGCCATCCAAATCGTCGCCCAGAACGTCGGAGTCGCGAGGATCGTGCATCGACGAGATTTCCAGGTCGACCGGCACATCGCCTTCCAGCTTGCTGGACGAACTCAGCAGCGTGCCCATGTCCTGCTCGCCACCGTCCAGCTCGTCGCCCAGCACGGCGGCGTTCTGATCGTCGTCGGCCGACGAGAGTTCCAGGTCGATTGGCGCGTCGCCACCGAGCATATCGCTGGACGAACCCATCACGGTCCGCATCGGCTCGTCGCTGCCGCCCTCGAGTTCATCGCCCAACACGGCGGCATCCGCCTGATCGTCGGACTCGCCAGCCAGGCTGATCGGCAGATCATCGTCCATCGCATCGTGATCACCCATGAACTGGTCAGACAGAAACTCGTCGTTGTCCAGCGCCCGGGTGTCGAACTCGGCGGCGTCGTCCGAGATATACAGGTCGTCGGGCCCTTCGCGGCTGCCGAGCACATCGCTGGCCGACTCCATGAGATTCCGCTTGCCGGGGGCATGCACATCAGTGAAGTCGTCGCCCAGCACCTTGGGGTCCTGCGGCGGTTTGGGGTCCTGCGGCGATTTGGGGTCCTGCGGGGGTTTGGAAGTGCCCTGGGACGAGACGTCAATCGGGTCGTCCTTGTCGCTGAGCAACTGGCTGGCCGAACCCATCAGCGTGGGCATGGGGTCGTCGTCGGGGCCGCCTTCCAGGTCGTCGCCCAGGACTTCGATGCCGTCGCCAAACGAGAAGTCCAAGGCGGGCTCCTCGTCGTTGCCACGATCACTCTGCACATAGCCCATGTCGGGAATGTCGTCCTCGGACGTCTCGTGCAGGTCGTGCAGTCCGGCGAACACATCGTTGTCTTCTTGGTTCGCCGAACCCGGCGCGCCGGCGTCCAGGCGATCCTGGTCACTGCTTGGCGTCGAGAAGTCGGAAAAATCGCCCAGGCTCAGGCTCGACGGCGTGTCCAGTGGACCGCCCTCCAACTCGTCGAAATCCAACGAGTCGGCCTTGCCCATCATGGCCGCCAGCCGCTCAATGCCCGAGGGCGACACTCGCAACTGACCACCGCTCTTGGTGCCCAACGAGGGGTCGGCATTGCACAGGGCACGAATCTCGGACGGATCGACGTTGAGGATCCGAGCCGCTTGTTCGATGGTGTAATCTTGGGGCATGACGCCTGGTCTCTCGTTGGGCGGAACCTTCCAGGCCGTTGCCAATTTGGGGAGATTCCCGGCAACGCCCGCGCTTCCTCACATTGAACGATACCTTCCAATCCTTGGCCCGCCGGACGCACCCCACGCGGGGAACTCTTCCAGACTCAGGCGACCGGACCGGTCGGACGCTTTCCTATTATTATGACGATCATCCCGCGGGGCGGGATGGTACGCCCTGGGACAGCGATACCGGTTGGTCCGAGGACCAGCCCCAGCGTCAAACCGCACCCAGTGTGTCTTGTGTGCTCGACGTCAATTTGGCTCAACGTCCAGGGGTCGGCGAGGACGAATCCTCGGCCTCGGTCCGCCCCATGTGTTGGGTAATCTTCTCTAGGTCCGCGCTGGTGAACAGCCGCCGACCGTCGACGACCTGTCCCACGGACGGGTCCGCTTGGCACAACGCTTGAATTTCGAACGGATCGACATTCAAGAACCGTGCCACATGTTCCATGCTGTACTCTTCGGGCATCGCGCCTGTCTCACTTTGGGTGGAACCCGCCGGGCCGTTGCAATCAGGAGGCTTTCCTGGGCAAGGTCGGGACGTCACTGCAACCAACGCCCGCGATGCTCACGAAGGGACAACCACTTGTACTGGTCAGTGGGATTGTGAGGCCCCGACTCACCAGGCAGGCCGTCCGCCTGAAGCGTGTCCCGAGTATCGGTACCCGAAGGGGCCAGCCTGTTGGCATCCGACGCCTCGGGGGCTGGGTGTTGGGCCCATGCCCGAGGATTCGTAGTAGTGATTCGCCGGATGTGGGACTCGAATCTCGCCAATCGGGACAACGCACACGCGCGGTGCAGAAGGCAGCACTTGTTCATCTTCTCTCAATTGTAGACCCGGCCTGCCCTGATGCAAGCGAAACCTCGCCCGACTGGCGACCGTCGCCGGGCGAAGTACAATCGACCTGCGTGGGTCGACGGTCGTGACCCCCACGCCCCTTGAATTGTCCCCGCCCGCGAGGTGCCGCCTTGCTGACACACCGACGAGCCCCCCGTTTTGCCAGGGCCATTGTCCCGCTGTGGGCCGGCCTGCTGGCCTTATTAGCCCAATCGGGTTGGTCCCAGGATCCCGCCGCCCCGCCGGCCGACCAGATCCGCATTGTGTTTGTTGGCGATACGCTCGTCGAACGCGAAGTGCTCGGCGGACACTGGGAGACCGAAATTCGCCGCCGCCTGCCGGGACAGTCGGTCTTCATCCGCAATCGGGGCTACAGCGCTGATACGCCCGCCGGCCTGTCGCGGTCGAGCTTCGACCCCCCGGCCAAGGGGAAAGAGCGGCTGTTGGCCCAGCTCCGGGAACTCCGCCCCACCTTGGTGGTGATTGGCTACGGCATGAGCTTTTCGCTGGAACACCCCTTCGACGAGCCCGAGGGCGTGGCCCCGCTGGTGACGAGTCTCAAAGAATTGCTGACCGTGGTGGAAGACGAGTTGGGGGCCCAAGCGGTGATCCTGACCCCCACGGCCCACACCGACGTGGGGCTGGTGCCCGAGCGTGTGCGTCGGGCCCACAACGCCCGACTGGCCGAGATCGCGCGGCAGCTTGAACACCTGGCCGGCGACCGACGGGGGTTCGTGGACCTGTTCTCGGCCACGGCCTCGGGCGAGACGACCGACCAGCCGCTTTCGGACAATGGCATCCACCTCAATGAAGCCGGCTACGCCGCCGTGGCACGTCGGGTGGCCGATGCCATTGCCCCACCGCATCCGCAAGCCGTGGATGGCCCGCGGCAGGCGACCCTCCGCGGGGCGATCCAACGCAAGAACGAGTTGGATTTCCACCGCTGGCGGCCACAGAACTGGACCTATTTGTACGGCTTCCGCAAGCACGAGCAGGGGCAGAACGCCGCCGAGGTGGCCCGACTCGATCCGCTGATCGAGCAGGCCGATGCGGCCATCACCCCGCTGACCCAACCCGAATGAATCCACTGGCTGTGTGGAGTTTGCCCCGTGACGCATAGGCACACCGGCGGCCCGTCCGCCCCCTTGTTTGATTTGATCCAAGGAATCCGTCGCGCGGCCCCGGTGCTGTTGCTGGCCGTCGGGCTGGCCGGCGGAGGTGTGGCTTGGGGCCAGGGTGCCGGGCTGCGAGTGCCCGAGCCCGATCCCGAGCAAGAGCTTGAGCGGTTTACGGTGGCCGAGGGTTTCGAGGTCAATCTGTGGGCCTCCGACCCGTTGCTGGCCAAGCCCATTCAGATGAACTGGGACGCTCAGGGCCGGTTGTGGGTGGCCACCAGCGAGACCTATCCCCACATCAAAAGCGGCGACGAGGCCAACGACAAAATCCTGGTGCTCGAAGACACCACTGGCGACGGCGTCTGCGATTCCTCGACGGTGTTTGCCGACGGCCTGTTGATCCCCACCGGCGTCGTCCCGTTTGAAAACGGCTGCTACGTGGCCAACAGCACCGAGCTGTTGCGGCTAGAAGACACCACCGGCGATGGCCGGGCCGATCGCCGCACGGTCGTGCTGTCGGGCTTTGGCACCGAAGACACCCACCACCTGATTCACACGCTGCGGTGGGGCCCCGATGGTTGGCTGTACTTCATGCAGTCGATCTACATCCATAGCCACGTCGAAACACCTTGGGGTGTGCGGCGCTTGGCGGGCGGAGGCATCTGGCGGTTCAATCCCCGCACCGCCGAGCTGGAGATTTACAGCCGGGGTATGATTAACCCCTGGGGTCTGGCCTTCGATGACCTGGGCCGACCGTTTGCCACCGACGGTGCCGGTGGCGAGGGCATCCACGACGTGATTCCCGGAGCGGCCTACGCCGCCACGCCCGGCGTTTCGCGTCGCCTGCGAGGCATGACGCCCGGCCAACCGAAATACTGCGGCCTGGAGATCATCGGCGGCCCTCACCTGCCGCCCGACTGGCAAGGCACGATGCTGACTTGCGATTTTCGGGCCCAGCGGGTGGTGCGGTTCGAGGTCGAGCCGGCCGGCAGCACCTTCACGGCGCGGCAACAGCCCGATTTGCTGCGGAGTTCGCATGTGGCCTTTCGACCGGTGGATGTGCTGTCGGGACCGGACGGGGCCATCTACGTGGCCGACTGGTACAACCCGATCATTCAACACGGCGAGGTCGACTTCTGGGATCCCCGCCGCGATCAGACCCGAGGCCGCATTTGGCGGGTCAGCCATCAGGAGCGCCCCACGCGACAGCCCGAGGATCTGACCCAGCGCTCGCCCGACGAACTGCTGGACGTGGCCCTGGGCAACCGCGAACCGTGGACCCACCGGCAAGCCCAACGGCTGATTGTGCAACACGGCCAACAGGATGCCGAGGCCTGGACCAGCCGCTTGCTGCAATGGGCGACCGATCCCGAGGCCGACAATCCCGACGCCCTGGACTCAGCCGACGTGTGGGCCTCGCGGTGGCTGCACCTGGCACGCAGCGGAATCGCCAGCCCCGAGGACTTGGCCCCGCGGGTGCTGGAGATGTTGAAGACCCAACCCCCTCAGCACCGCTTGGCCGCGATCCGCTGGTTGGCCGATCACCTGGCCGATTCCCCCGAACTGGGCGCGGCCCTGGTGGCGGCGGTGACCGATGAGCATCCGCGTGTGCGACTCGAGGCGATTCGCGCCCTCGCGCGAACCACCAAGCCCGACGAAGCCCTGGCCACGCTGGCGGCCCTGGACCTCACGCTGGACGAGCCGCTGGAATACGCCCTGTGGCTCACGCTCAATCAAACGGCCCACCTCTGGCTACCGCCCCTCAATGAGCAACAACGGACCATCGACAACGCCGCTCACCTGCGGTTTGCCCTGGCCAGCGTGGGCGGTTCGCAAATCATTCCGCCGTTGCTGGCGGCCATCGAGCGGGGCGACTTGGAGCCGAAGGATCGCCTGGGGCTGCTGCGGTTGCTGGCCGAGGTCGGTCCGCCTCAGCGGTTGACCAAGGTGCTGGACGTCGTGCTGGAAGGCGATCTGGACCCCGACGCCCAGCAGGCCCTGTTGGTGGCCCTGGCCGAAGCCGCCCAGCGACGCCGCTTGCCGCCGGACGACGCTCGCCAACGAGTGCTCAAGCTGCTCGAAGCCCAGCATCCGGGCGTGCGGCGAAGGGCCGTGGAACTCACAGGCCACTGGCGACTGCAAGCCGCCCGCGAGCCCTTGACCACGCTGGCCCTAAGTGACGACGCTGGCCCCTTGCGGACCGCGGCCCTGGAAAGCCTGGTGCGGCTGGGCGGCGAACCCACGCTCGAAGTCCTGGCCGCTTTGAGCGACCCGGCCCAATCGCTGGGCCGCCGCCTGGAAGCGGCACGCCTGCTGGCCCAGCTCGACCTGTCTCGGGCGGCGGCCACTTCGGTCCAGATTCTGGCTTCGCTGGACGAACCTCAATCAGCGGCCGATGAACTTCTGCGGACGTTTACGACCAAGACCGAAGGCTCGGCCGCCCTGACCGAGGCCCTGGCCGAACATCGGCTTGCGCCTGACGTCGCCAAAGCGGCCCTGGCTGTCGTTCGTCGGGCGCCGCAGCCCAGCGAAGCCCTCATCAAGGCCCTGGAGCACGCCGGCGGACTGGTGGGCGAGGCACCACCGCCCACCAAGCAAGAGTACCAACAGCTTGTCGCCCTGGTGGCCGACGCCTCGGCCGCGCGGGGCGAAGCCATCTACCGCCGCGACCGCCTGCAATGCGTCAAATGCCACGCCATCGGCGGAGCTGGCGGACTGGTGGGGCCTGACCTGACCAGCATCGGGGCCAGCGCCCCGGTGGACTATCTGTTGGAATCGCTCTACGAGCCCGACGCCGCCGTCAAAGAGGGCTTCCACGCCGTGACCCTCATCACCGACGATGGCCGCGTGCTCAGCGGTCTGGTGCTGAGTCGCACCGACGATCAGGTCGTGCTCCGCGATGCCGAGGGTGTCGAACGCACCATCCCCACCGACCAGATTGACGATGAAGCCCCCGCCCGCTCGCTCATGCCCAGCGGCCTGGTCGATTCGCTCACCCGGCAGGAAGTCGCCGACCTGGTGCGGTTCGCCGCCGAGCTCATGGCGCCGGCATCGGAGCTGCTGTCCTCCGAGGGCAGGCGAGCCCTCACCACCGTTTCCTTCCCCCACCTCCGGGGTGTGCTGCCCGGCTTCGGAGCACAGG
>JBJHDE010000231.1:0-3174 GCA_050486385.1 Planctomycetales bacterium
TAGATGACGGCCAGGCCAATCAGGCTGGCGCACAGCACAAAGTTGACGGTCAACAGCGTCTTGTTCCACTGCACGAAACGGGATTCGCGGGCCAAGGTGGCCTCGGTCCAGGCCAGCTCGCCCTGCTCGTCGTGCAGTTTCTCAAGCACCTTGCGGACGAAGCCGCGGGTCTCGGCCTGTTCGCCGCAGGCGCCGAAATACAGGCCCGAGATCAGCAGGGCGTCGCCACGGACCGCGGCATGCGAGTAGCCCCCGCTGAGGATTTCGGACAGCCGCTCCTCGACGCCCTGCCGGACCTGGCACAACAGGCCGAACAGCCGCTTGTTGCCGGGATCGACACTGGCCCCCTTCTTGCGAAAGAACAGGTAGACGAAATCCTCAAACGCCCCGCAGGCCTGGCTGGCCAGGGCGGTCATCTGCTCGGTGGTGGCCGGGGCCATCAGGTCGGCCCCCTTGCCAAAGCGATTGGCGTCGGCCACCTCGGGGCCCACCCGGCGGATCAACTCGCGGAAGCCGCTTTGGTGCTCCATGCCGGTCACCAGGGCCGCCAGCGGGCACCGCAAACCCAGTTCGCTGGTCAAGGTGGGCACGTCGCTTCTGGCGGCCTTGGCCACGACCTCGCCACCCCAGCCACCGGCTTGCAGCAGGTGATAGGGCAGCAAGGTCAGAATGCCATTGAGCGGCGCCAACGGATACCGCGCCCGACGCAGCATGCGGCAGAAGTGCAGCATCCGCTGGCGCTGTAGCTCGGCCTTGTCGGCCGGCAAGGTCAGCGGGGCCTGCGGCTCGCTGCTCTCGACGGCGTCGAACATCATCGTTCCGCCCCCGCCAGCCATGGGCAGGCCAGCCAGGGTCCCACGGTTTCCCCCACCCAAGGGCGATTGCTCGCTGGGCAGCATCATCGATCCGGCCATCATCGTGGCCCGAAACGTCTGCACGACTTCGGCATTGGCCGGGCGAAGCTGCGGTCGCTGCCGACGCAACTCGTCGGCCAGGCTGCTGGCCAGGCTCAGGCAGCCCACATCGGTCAGAGACAACCAGATGCCTTCGTCGGTGATGTACCAATGCAGCGGCGCGGCCCCCTGGGGCACGCAACTGGCTCGGGCGTCGATCCCGCCGGCCTCGAGCAATTCGACTTCGTCCTCGGCCGACCGCGAGCCCACAATCAAAAACAGCGGCACCCGGCTCAGGTCCAGGCTCTGGGCGTTGAGCGCGTCCAGGCCGGCTTGGAAGGCCGCGTCGATATCGGGAAAGGGCGACGGCTTGCCCTCGAGCCAGACCCACAGGGCTTGATACACCACCACCGGAATGGCAATCAGCAGGGCGATGATCACGGCCAGTTGGGGACCGCGGAGCCAGGTCTGCCAACGGACGAATAGCGGATCGGCAAGCAACAACAACACAAAATAGGCCGCCACCCCCACCCACAACACGACCGCCACCAGCACGGCTACGCGGGCGGGAATACTCAACGACAGCATCCACTGGGCCGGAGCCGTGAACAGGATCCACGGTCGGGCCAGGAAGCTGCCGATCCCCGAGAGCATGTTCGAAATCAGCCGGCCAAGGATGTTCATAAAGTGGCTACTCGCAAGACTCGCTTCGTCATGTCAAAGGACGCTGCCGTGCCGACTTGATTCGCATGATGGACGCCGGTCGCACCAAACCGTGGATCCTCGCTCGAATTCCAAGCCGGCCATTGTGGGACGGGTGACTGGCCCACCCGAGTTTCGTCGCATCGGCCACGCCATCGGTCGTCGGCAGGGTTCGAGGACTTTCGCGGGGAATGGGTCGCCGCATCATGGCCCAGCAGCCTCAACGTCCGGAAACCTGGGTGAAGTAGGCCAAGGCCAGAATCGCGTTGAGCGTCAACAACACCGCCGTGCCCAGCAACGTGCCCAGCAGGCGGCTTTGCCCGGCCAACGGCACCGCGCCCGGTGTGCTCTCGCCGGCACGGGCCAGGTTTTTGCGGTCCTGCTTGAGCCGCAGACTCGCGGCGGTGTTGGCCAGCCAGGTGTCCAGGTCGGGCGGTAACCCGTGCGAGGCCGCCAGGCTGGCCGCGTAGGTTGGATCGCGATACAGGCCCTTAAACCCCAGCACGACGCACACGTAAAACACCTCCAAGGCGTCGCGGTCGTCCAATTGTTGCGCCTGCTGGGCCCGCACGAAGAACTGCTCGTGGTACAGCTTGGAACCATAATACTGGATTTCGAGGCTGTTCTCGGTCCACCAGGGCTGGCCCTCCCAAGGTAGCTCGATCAGCCATTCGTCAATCCAGGCGACCAAGGCGTACTTGGCCAGTTCCCAATTGGCCGAGCGGCCCAACCGGCCCTCGGCATCGTCCAGCAGACGGACAATCTCGCGCCGCTCTTTCTCATACGACACGCTCTGGCCAGCCTCCAACCGATCCAGCAATCGGATGAAGTGCAGAAACACCGGATCCACGCAGCGGGCGAACTTGGCTTTCATGGGACGGGCGTTCTCGGCGGGCTCGGTCGGCCGGGTATCGTAACGCGGCAAGCCGTCGGGCAGCAACCGCCATGGGCGAACGAACTCCCCAGAAGTCGTGGATTGGGGGGCAGATTATGCCTTTTCCCGGATTTGCCTCAAGCGGTTGGCCCCCAGATGCCGAACCGACCGAAAGCGGTATCTCCCATCATCAGTTGGGAGATCGCCGTCGCGGGGAGCGACCAAGGACGCCCCCCGGTGGTGGTTGGTCACCCCCAGCGGCTGGCCGGCTGAATGGACGATTCGCCCCTCAAGTTTCGCGAGGCCCCCGATGCATCGCCCCGGTTCCTTCCGTCGCCCGCGCCTGGCGACGACCTGCGCACTGGGCCTGGCCGTGTGGTTGGCTCCATGGGCCCACACCCTGGAGGCCGGCGACTTTCGTCTGGTGGGGCATGGGTCGCGACCGGCTCCTAAGGCGAGCTGCTGCCCACCCACCTACATGCCTGGCGTGCTGGAAGCCCCGCGGCCCGGTCAGCCCCAGCGACCCGACCCAGCCGACCCGATGGCTCCGGTCGACCCGCTGGCACCGCCGGATCCGTTGGATCTGGGCTTCGATCCCGAAGCCCATCGCCTCGAGCACTATCATCAGCCCTCGGACACCATCAGCTCCCATTGGGATCTCACCGGGTTGGAGCGGGACATGCGGATCTTCACCGAGGCGGCCCT
>JBJHDE010000231.1:3184-8070 GCA_050486385.1 Planctomycetales bacterium
GTATCGCGCCCAGTCGGCCGTGGGGCGGATTCCCGATCCCGGCAGCGGGGCCACGATCTCGGCCTACGGCGTGGCGCCTCCGGGCAACTTGGGTGGACCGGCCGGCTACCGCAAGATCGCCGAAGACGCCAGCCCCTTCCCGCGGGACCGGGTGCTGCTGAATTACGATTACTACAACAACACCACGCTCACACCCTCGGGGCTGGATGTCCACCAATGGACCTTTGGCGGCGAGAAGACCTTCCTGGACCAGGCCCTCTCGGTTGAAGTCCGGCTGCCGTTGGCCCGCACCCTGGACACCCGACAGGTCCAGCGGTTCAGCTCAGGCGGCATGAGCCTGGACGAGGGCCTGCCGTTTGACGAAGGCACCGAGCTGGGCAATTTGCAACTCATCTTCAAGGGTTTGCTGCACAGCGGCGATCACTGGCACTGGGCGGCCGGCATGGGGTTGACCCTGCCAACCGCCGACGACGTGGTCCAGGTGGACGGCCAGGATCGCGGGCTGGAACTGACGCGGATCAACAATCAAACCGTGCTGTTGCAGCCTTACACGGCGGTGGCCTGGACCCCGACACCCAACCTGTTTGTCCAAGGGTTCATGCAGTTCAACTTCGATACACGCGGCAACGATGTGTATTTCAACACCACCGGCCTGGGCACCAGCTACGCGGGCACGCTGCAAGCCCCGACGCTGATGCACGTCGATTTGCAACTCGGCTATTGGTTGTACCGCAATCCCTGCACGGGCCGCGGATTCGCGCCCTTCTTGGAACTGCACTACAACACCACGCTGCAAGACGAAGACATTGTGACCGCGACGGTGGGCTCGCTGCAGTACTCGTCCGGTTACTTTGCCAATCGCATCGACGACCTGAACCTCACGGCCGGTTTCCTGGCCGAGATGGGCCCGCGTATGAACATGCTGACCGGCGTGGTCGTGCCACTCAAGAGCCGCGACAGCGGCGACCGGGCCTTCGACTACCAGATCGGCGTGCGGCTGAATTGGTTCTACGGTGCCACCGCCCGCGCCCGCGGCCTGTGAACCGAGCGGGCGTGCCCGCCAGACCAATCAAGTCGGCAAAGCACAACAAGGCGAGTCCTGGGGTCGCATCGACCTTGGGACTCGCCTTGTGGCATGGTTCACGAACACGCAGCCCTGGCACAAACCTGATCCGCGTCAATCAGCCGCGGGCCTGGGCCTGGCGGGCAACCGCCGCGGCGGCGGCTTCGGCGGCGGCGGCATCGCCCAGGTAACGACGATCGACCACGTTCATGGAATCGTCAAACTCGTACAGTCGCGGAATCCCCGTGGGGATGTTCAAGTCGTTGATGTCCTCGTCGCTGATGCCGTCCAGGTGCTTGACCAACGCCCGCAGGCTGTTGCCATGGGCGGCCACGATGGTGGTCTTGCCCGCACCCAGGGTGGGTCGAATATGCTGTTCCCAGTAGGGCAGCACGCGATCCAAGGTCGAGAACAGGCTCTCGGTCGCCGGCAGGCTCTCGGGCGGAAGCTGGGCGTAGCGCGGATCGAAGCGGGGGTGCCGCTCGTCATCCCACTCCAAGGCGGGCGGTTGGGTCTTGTAGCCCCGCCGCCACTCGTGGACTTTCTCGGTCCCGTGCTTCTCGGTGGTCTCGGCCTTGTTGAGCCCCTGCAAGGCCCCGTAGTGCCGCTCGTTGAGTTCCCAGGCCCGCGTCACGGGAATCCACATCCGATCCATGGCATCGAGCACCAGCCACAACGTGCGAATCGCCCGCTTGAGCACCGATGTGAAAGCCACATCGGGGAGCAGGCCCTCGGCTTGAATCAGTTCTCCGGCCTTCCAGGCCTCCTCGCGGCCCTTGTCCGAGAGGTCGACATCAGTCCAGCCGGTGAAGCGGTTCTCCTTGTTCCAGGTACTTTCGCCGTGACGGACCAAAATCAGCTTGGAACCCATACTCGCTGCCCTCGTTCGTTACTTGGTGATGCGGTCAAGCCAAGAATATAGCGAACGCGGGCCGGTTTGACGAACCCCCTCAGGCGGCCTCCTTGAGGGTCGTCGTCACGGCATTCATGTGCTTGCGGTACTCGTCGATCACCTCATCGGCTGGTCCCAATCGCCGGATTTGGCCGTGGTCCATCCACACCACCCGATCCACCAGGCCGGCCAGGGTCTCAAGGTCGTGGCTGATGATCGCCAGGATCCGGGCGCGGTCCATCAACTCTTCCATCCGCTGCTTGGCTTTCTTGCGGAAATGGATGTCGCCGGCCCCGAGAATCTCGTCGATCAACAGGATCTCGGGCTCCACCGCGGTGGCCACCGCAAAGCCCAACCGCACGGCCATGCCGGGCGAGTAGCTTCGCAAAGGCAACTCCAAGGCGTCGCCCAATTCACTGAACTCGGCAATTGCCTCCATCTTCTCGCGGACGGTCCGCGGCGTTTCGCCTTGCAGATAACAGCGATAGCGGATGTTGTCGCGGCCGGTCGCATCGCGGAGAAATCCCAGCGAGATATCTAACAGCGAGCTGATCGTGCCTTCGGTGGCGCGGGTGCCCGTAATGGGCGGATACAGTCCGGCCATCACCCGCAGCAGGCAGCTCTTACCTGAACCGTTGTGACCGATAATACCCAGCCGATCGCCGTCGTTCAGCCGCAACGAAACATTCTGCAACGCCTTGACCTGAATTAACGGCCGCCGGGTATGCTTCAGCAGCGTGCCGAACAGCAGGTCTTTCAATGGCAAGCGGCCACCACTGCGGACCTTGAAGGTCACGTTCACCTGATCCAAGTCAATGTAAGCCATTCCAGAGAGTCCTACCGCGTTGGGATGTACTCATGTGCCGGGCGATTGTTCTTGTGCCCCCAGCGAACGTCCGCGAAACGTGTCGACAATTGTCACTCTGGTGGGCGGCGCCACCCACTTGGAACACGCTATCCGAACCACACCAAAAGGTTGTCAAAAGGTTTTCAAGCCACTCTCGGGAACCAGCAAGCCAAGCGATGCCGGGTCACATGACGTACAGAATCCGCCGTTCCAGGCGGACCAACAGGCCCATGGCCATGAGCATCACAATGGACAGGGTCCCCAGGGCCATGGCGTAACTGAACAGGCTGGCGGGTGCCCCGGTCATCAGGGGAACTCGCAGCAGGTCAATCATCGCGGCAATTGGGTTCATATCAATGAACCACCCCATGCCCCGAGCACGAAGCAATTCGGGCGGATAGATAATCGGTGTGGCGTAGAACAGCACCTGGGTGCTGATCTCCAGAAAATGGGCCCCGTCAGGCATGTAGATGTTCATGAATCCGCTGACCGTGGCCAAGGCCCATCCAAACAGAAACAGGATCACCAGGCCACTCAACAACGCCGGCCAGGCCTGCCAGCCCGGCGGGCCGTTCAGCACGCAGGTCGCCAGAATGGCCATGCCGAAGGCCAGCAAAAAGTGAAAGCCATGGGTCAAGGAATGTCGCAGCGGATAAATCGCCACCGGCGCCGGATGCTGACGCAAGAAGGGTTCGGCCGACTGTAAGCAGTAGGCCCCGGCCACCAACATGCTGGTGAAGTAGCGCCAGAAGGTGAAGCCCACCAGCAAAAAGGGGCCATACACACGAATGTCGAGATTGAACAACGTCGAGAACACCACGCACAGCACAACCGTCATCACGATTGGCTGCAACAACCCCCATAGCATTCCCAGCACGCTGCCCCGATACTGCTGGGAGAGGTCGGCTTGCACCAACGACATCCAGAAGTAGCGGTAGCGCCAGATCTCCTCGAGCGCGTGCGACACGATCCGTCTCCCAACTTGGGCTTGCTGCACCGGGGGCTCGGCCACGCCAGGAGCCCACCCCACGCGAGATCACGGGCCCACACCCTTGCTGAGGGGCTTCGCGACTCTCGCCGGCGGCAGTAAACCGCAGACTCCCAAAACCGACAACCTCAGATTTCTCCGTTCCTCCCCACAATCGTGTGGCCCTTGCTGCCACACCCCCCATCCGCATGGAGACACGCTTTTTCGCCCCGCCGCCGCTGAGCCTGGGACCGTTCGACCTGACCGGCGACGAGGCCCGCCACATCGCCAAGTCGTTGCGGATGCAGGTCGGCCAGTCGCTGACTTTGTTTGATGGCTCGGGTCGCGAATTCACCGCACGAATCGTCGCGATCAGCGGCTCCCGGGTGCGGGTCGAGGTGGAAGCGGCCGTCGAGGTCGATCGCGAACCAGCCACCTCGCTGACCCTGGCGGTCGCCCTGCCCAAGGGCGATCGTCAGCGGGTGCTGGTCGAGAAACTCACCGAATTGGGGGCAACTCGACTCATTCCGCTGGAATCCGCCCGCTCGGTGGCTCTGCCGACCTCGGGGGCAATCGAGCGGCTCCAACGATGGGTGATTGAGGCCAGCAAGCAGTGCGGGCGGACCCGCCTGTTGGAGATTGCCGCGCCCCGGGGGCTGTCGGAATTGTTTGAACAGGACTCGATGGCCCCAGAGGTGTGGATGTTCGACCCCAGCGGCAGGCCGCCAGCAAGCGGCGCGGGGCTGCCTCGGCTGGCGGTGATCGGTCCCGAAGGCGGCTGGACCACCGACGAACTGGCCCGGGCCGATGCCGCGGGATGGCGGATCGTCGGGCTGGGCCCGCGGATTCTGCGGGTCGAGACCGCCGCGATCGCCGTAGCGTCGCGGATCGTCTGGGGGTAGCATACCGGCAAAGTTCGCCGATGCCCGAAGCCGGTTGCGACCGCGCTTCGCCCCCCAACTGTAAGAGTCGTGTCATGGACCTGGCCGACGATCCCGACGCTCACCTTGTGACGGTTCTGTTCCGCTTGGGATGCCCTGAGCGGTGGTTTGTGTTGGTCGTGGGGGCGGTTCTCACCCTGTGGGGCCTGGTCATTCTGGCCCGCGGCCGCGCCTGG
>JBJHDE010000232.1:0-8046 GCA_050486385.1 Planctomycetales bacterium
GTCCAGGCCGAGACAATCCGCCTGTGGATGGAACCCGATCCGCTGGCCTCGAAGGACTCCCAAGGCGAGACCTCGGCCATGCGTCCCCGCAACGTCAAGGCGGTCCGTAGCGTCCGCGTCCGGAGCCCCCTGTTGACCGCACGGCTGGAACAGGCCGATCTGTGGTTCGATCATGAACGGGCCTTCTCGGCCGAACCGACCCCGACCGAGAAGCCGGTCGCCCCAGCCGACGACGGCATCGAGACCATTCCCCCGCCCATGCCGGTTGGACCGCCGCCTCCCGAGAAGCCCGCCGAGACCCGACGCACCTTCGATGTCGAAGCCCGGCAAGTGCTGGCACGGGTGTTGGTGCAGGACGGTGGCCAATCGCAGGTCACCAACCTGCGGGCCGAAGGCGACGTACGGATCGTCGAGACCAACAGCGATAGCGGCCGGAGCCAGCCGATGGTCCTGCGGGGACAACTGCTGGTGGCCGAGAATACCGACCCCACCGCCGGCACCGCCCAGGTCACCGGAGCCCCCGCGCGGGTCCAAGGCCAGGGGATGACGCTGGAAGGCGGCAAGATCAATCTCGATCGCGGCGAAAATCGCCTGTGGATCAACGGTCCCGGCCTGTTGACGCTGCTGGTGCAAAACTCGGAAGACGGCCAAGAGAAGTTAGAACGCGAACCGCTCGAAGTCCGCTGGCAGGGTGGCATGCACTTCGATGGTCGCGTGGCCCACTTCGATACCGAAGTCGACGGCCGACTCGGGCCCAGGGCATTGCGAACCGAAGTGCTGGAGGTGACCCTCACCGATCGGCTGGACTTCGCCCAGGCCAGCAACAACGAGGTCGGCCCCGACGGCCCACGGACCGAGGTCGCCCGCATCCACTGCCCACGGCAGTTCTTCATGCGGAGCGAAACCTACCGCAGCGGACGCAAGGAATCGGCCGAGCGGGTGAGTGGCCGCAACCTGGTCATCGATCAACGCACCGGCGGCGTCATGGCCGATGGCCCCGGCTGGCTGGAACAGGTCGCCCGCGGCGGGTCCAACGGCGGGCAAATGGCGGGCGGTCCGGCCTTGGGCGGCGTGCCGGCCCGGCCGGCCAACACCGGTGGCAACGGTAATGGCGAACCGCCCGGCATGACCTATTTGCACGTGGCCTTCGGTCAAGAGGTGACGGGCAATTTCCGCACGCGAGGCTTTCGCTTTCTGCGGCAGGTTGAGGTCACCCACGGGCCAGTCGAGCGGTGGGACGAGACGATCCGGGCCGATTACCTGGGGCCCAAGGCCATGTGGCTGCGTTGCGAACAGCTCGACGTCCGCCAGGTGAGCATCCGCGGCGAGACCTCGGCCGAGCTGGAAGCCCGCAACAATGTGCAGGTCGAGGGCAACGAGTTCACCGCCCGGGCCCAACGGCTGAGCTACGCCCAGGACAAGGACCTGTTCGTGCTCGAGGGCGACGGCCGCCGCGAGGCCGAGGTGTTTTTGCAGCGGCAACCCAATGGCCCGGTCAACAAGATGGCGGCGCTCAAGATCTACTACTGGCGGACCGAGAACCGCTTCAAGTGGGAAGGCGTCCGACAATTGGACGTTCAGGAGTGAGCCGCCCCGCCTGAGTGGCGATCAACCGGCGGCCTGATCGGCCTGGCCGGCCGAGACACCTTCGTTCTCGGGCTCCATCAGGTCACTCAACCGGATGGCCGACAGCTCTTCGCGAAGCCGGTCGTTGATGGTGTCGACCATCGCCTGCAATCGGGCCAGCGTCTCGCCGCCCATCCCATCATCGCGAGAGATGGGTTCTTGGCCGCCCAACGGACCGTCGATGGCCTCGATCAGGTCCAACAGCGTGATCTCGGCCGGGTCGCGCAGCAATGTGTAGCCACCGTCCACGCCGCGGGTGCTCCGCAGCAGACCGTGGGTCACCAGATTGCGGAGAATCTGCAACAGAAACCGCTCCGGCATCTTCCCCTTCTCAGCCAACCGACTGCAGGGGACGGGCGAACTCGGGCCCGCTTCGGCCAACTGCACGGTGGCCTGCAAGGCGTAGAGCATGGTCCGCGAGAGTTTCATGGCAATCCTCGAATCTATGATGTGCGGGAGCCGGGGACTCCCAGGTCTTGGCGGCTACCCAGGGGGAAGCCATCAACCACCCGCCCTTGGGGTTCGAGACCGCCTCGCCAAGCTTGCGCCCGGTGGCAACGGCCCTCAGGTGGATCGGGTCAAACTCGCCGGCCACCTCAACGGATGTCCCATGGAGGATTTCCTGGGCGGGCGGCACCAATCATGCTGACACTCTGTACAATCGACTGTTCAGGAGCCGTCGCTCGACGGCTTCCCCCGAGCTGGCAGCCACGCGAATCCCGGCGTTTAGGGGAATTACCTAAGCCTTGTGGCTTGTGCGGCAGGAATCAAGTGGGGGTAGGCATCCAGTCGAGGTGGGTAAGGTACTATAGGAGCGAAATCTCTTGTTTTGCAAGAGCTATCCTTGACTTTTCGCCTTGGGGGCCGGGTCGTCCAGCCAAAATGCGTGCCACAACAACAGAATGGCCCCGCACACCAGCAGGCTGTCGGCGATGTTGAAGATCGGCCATTCGATCAGCTTGAAGTAGATCCAATCGCGCACGGCGTAGACCGGTTCGCCCACCTCGTGCAGTTCGTTGGCGTATTCCCAACGCAGATTCGACCAGCCGAGCCGATCGTACAGGTTGCCCAGGGTTCCCCCGGTGACGCATCCCAGGGCGAGGCTCAACAGCCAGTCGCGGGCGGCTCCGCCCCAATACATCCACAGCAAAATTCCCAGCACGGCCAACAAGCTGAGCACCACGAAGATGGTGCCTTGCCCCTGGCCAATGCCAAACAAGGCCCCTTCATTGAGGCTGGTCTTCAGCGCCAGCACGTCCTCCCAGATCCAATAGGTCTGGCCACTGGGCGGGCTACCCAACCAGTCGAACACCCACTTTTTGGTGGCAAGATCGACGATCAGCCCGACCACCGCCGAGCCGAAAAACAACGCCGAGCCCATCACCAGTGAACCCGCCGGCTTGGACGATGGCTCAGCGGTCGTGGCGGGTGGCGCAGTCGATGCAGAGCGGCGCGTAGGGGATGGCTTCAAGTCGGGCTGGGGCGATGCGTTGCCCGCATTCGACGCACGTGCCATAGGTTCCGTCCTGAATCCGCTCCAGGGCCTCGTCAATCAGTTGCAGAGCGTCTTCCTGGTTCTCCATCAGCGAGATGGTGAACTCTTGCTCATAAGTCTCGGTCCCCATGTCGGCCATGTGAATGGGCATGGTCGACAGGTTACCCGAAGTGCTTGCCAACGCGGCTTCGGCCAGGCGATAGTGCCCGCCCAAGACCCGTGCTCGCAATGTGAGAATCGCCTGCTTATAGCGGTCAAGCCGTTTAGGGTCCATGGCAACACCTCGGGGCGGCGCTGGAACCGACTCTCGCCGCGGGCGGTCCGTCCGCCGGAATATCCGGGAGAGTTCTCCTCTTCAAAATCGTAATCCGCCGCCCGGGCAGGGTCAAACTTTGCCCGCGATTCAACCCGAAAGGGGGCCCTTGCCGAAGCAGCCGCCGGTCCGTTAAGGTGTCGGGCTTGCCTGATGTCCCGGCGCGGCCAAAGCAGCCGGTTTTTCCGACCTATTGGTTTCTCGAACCCCTGATTAGTGGCCCATGATCGCCAACTCGCTGGGAACCCCGCCCGAGGTGGTGTGCCTCACCGTCACGCACCTGCCCCGCACTCAGGACCAGTGCCAGACACTCGAACGTCTGGTCCGTCAGGATCGCCGGTTCCAGAAGGTGTTCACCGAGAACCGCTCCCGCTACCGCACCCGCTACTGCGAGCGTGTCCATTTCTCCAACGGCGATTCGACCTACACGCCGCGGGTGGGCACCTGCTTCCAGATTCAGCTCAACTCGACGCATGCCAAGTCGCTGGAAAAGCTGAGGTCGTGCCTGGAAACGGCCGAGCCCGCAGACAGCGGTCCGGCATTCGAAGAGTACTGATCGCCGCTGGCCGGAAGCGCTTGGACGCCTCCGGCCCGCCCGCACTCTGACCTGTTGGCCCGCATGGACCCGGCGACCGACGCTCGGCAGACGGATTCGCCACCGCATTGGGGCACCGAACTAACGGCCGGATTGGTCACGTTTCTGACGATGGCCTACATCCTGGTGCTCAATCCCGCCATCTTGGGCACCGTTCCGGCCACCGGCGACCCCACGGGTCTGCCGTTCGGCCCTATCATGTTGGCCACCGCCCTGGCCGCGGCGTTGGGTTCGTTGGCCATGGGCCTGTACGCCAGGCTGCCCATTGGCCTGGCCCCTGGCATGGGGATGAACCTGCTGCTGGCCGGCATCATCGGCGTGCTGATCGATCGCCAGGTCGAACATCCCTGGCAGGTCGGCCTGGGGATTGTGTTCTGGGCGGGCGTGCTGTTCGTCGTCGTCTCGCTGTTGCCCATCCGCAAGGCGTTTCTGCAAGCCCTCAGCCCCAGCCTCCGCTACGCGGTCACCGTGGGCATCGGCCTGTTCATCGCCGTGGTGGGGCTCCGCAATGCGGGCATCTTGCGGGGTCCGGCCCTGGAGCTGGGATTCGTCTCGGACCTGGCCACGCCCGAGACCTTGGTCTTCGTCGTAGGCTTTCTGGTCACCGCCGGCTGCTTGGTGTGGCGGCTTGCGGGTGGCATTCTGTGGGGCATCGTGGCGGCGGCACTGGCGGCGGGGATGCTGGGTTTGCTGGAAGCCCCCTCGGCCGTGGTGAGCCTGACCTGGGACGATTCGGTGGCCTTTCAGTTGGATCTGCTTGGGGCCCTGCGGTGGGAATTCGTTCCGTTCATCGTGATGTTTTTGTTCGTCGACCTGTTTGACACCACTGGCACCTTGGTCGGCGTCGGGCAACGTGCCGGCCTGCTGGACTCGCAGGGGCAGCTCCCTCGGGCCGAACGGGCCTACCAGGTCGATTCGGCCGCCACGGTCGCCGGCGCTTGCCTGGGTACCAGCCCCGTGACCGCCTACATCGAAAGCGCCGCCGGTGTCGAACATGGCGGCCGCACCGGCCTGGTGGCCGTCACCGTGGGCGTGCTGTTTGCCGTGGCCGCGGTGTTTGCCCCCGTGGTCCAAGTGGTCGGTTCGTGCCTGCCAGCCACGGCGGCCGCCTTGGTGTTTGTGGGCGTGATGATGGCCTCCAGCGTCCGCCGCATTGCCTGGGACGATCCCACCGAGGCCGTGCCGGCCTTTCTGGTGATGCTGGGCATCCCGCTGGCATTCTCAATTGCCGACGGCTTGGCTCTGGGCCTGCTGAGCTATCCGGTCCTCAAGCTGCTGGCTGGCCGCTCCCGCGAACTGAGCTGGATGAGCTACGTGGTCGCCGCCGTGTTGGTGGCTTACGTTGTGGTCGTCCGCCCGCAGCTTCCGTAAGGCATTGCCAAGGGTCGACAGTTCGGGCGAAGGCCCGACGTTCGCGGCACACCCCAGGCTTGGTACTCCCGAGGTCACCCGATGGATGTTGTCCTGGCCAGCACCTCGCCCTACCGTCGGATGCTGCTCGAGCGGCTCGGCGTACCGTTTCGCTGCGAAGGCCCCGAGGTCGACGAGTCGGCCTGGCCCACCGCCGGCAAGAGCCCCGAGACACTGGTGGAAGAACTGGCAGCGGCCAAGGCCCAGAGCGTGGCCACGCAATATCCCCAGGCGGTGGTGCTGGGCAGCGATCAGGTCGTGGCCCTCGACGGGGCGATCCTCGGCAAACCGGGATCACCGGAAGCCGCTATCGCGCAGCTCCAGCGCTTGCGCGGCACGACCCATCGGCTGGTGACGGGCCTGGTGGCCGTGGGCCCCGGGAGCCCGCCGATTCACCATGTCGATGTGACCACGCTGGTGATGCGGGCGATGACCGACGACGAAATCGCCCGCTATGTCGAGGCCGAGCGGGCCTGGGATTGTGCGGGCAGCTACAAGCTGGAATCGCTGGGGATCAGCCTGTTCGATCGGATCGACAGCCAGGACCCCACGGCGATGATCGGCCTGCCGCTGATTGCCACCGCGGGGCTGCTGCGACACTTTGGGGTGCCGGTGCCATGAGCGGTGCTCAGGGGCCTCAGCCCATTTTCTCGGCCGCCCGTCCCGGCGAGCCCATGATGTTGTAGCCACAGTCCAGGTGCAGAATCTCGCCCGTAATGCCGCTGGAGTGCGATCCCAGCAGGAAGGCCCCCGTGTTGCCCAACTCTTCGGTGGTGATATTCCGTTGCAAGGGGGACACGGCTTCGTAGAGCGAAAGCATCCGGTCGACCCCGGCGCCCCGGCCCGAGATCGTGCGAACCGGCCCCGCGCTGATGGCGTTGACCCGCGCTTGCTGCAAGCCCAAGTCGTAGGCCAGGTATTGCACGGTGCTGTCGAGAGCCGCCTTGCAAATGCCCATGACGTTGTAGCCCGGCACGCATTTCTCGCCGCCAAAGTAGGTCAGCGTCAGCACGCTGGCCCCGGGATTGAGCATCTCCCGCACGGCGTTGGTCAGGGCGATCAGGCTGTAGACGCTGATGTTCATCGCCGTCAAAAAGCCCTCGCGGCTGGTGGCCACCGTCTCGCGTTTGAGGTCCTCGGGCGGGGCAAAGGCAATGGCATGGATCAGAAAATCCAGCTTGCCCAGCTTCTCGGCGGTGGTCGCGGCCACGCTGGCGATGTGCGCGTCGAGGGTCACATCCATCGGCACTAGAAAGGCGCCCTGGTCGCCGAATGGGTCGATGAGCTGCGACACCCGCTTCTGGTTCTTGGGCCGTTCGGGGTCCTTATCGGGCAAGTGGGTGAAGCCGCAGGTGGCCCCCTGTTCGAGCACGACCCGGGCGATCGACCAGGCGATGGAGTCTTCGTTGAAGACGCCGCAAATCAGCCCTGTTTTGCCATCGAATTGGCCCATCCCTCGGCTCCTTATGCGTCCGTTGTTTTTTGTGGGTCAGTGGGAAGGGGTAACATAGCGTCCCGGGGCCGAGGGCTCAACGCGGTGTGGGGGCTGGGGGCTTGTGAAGCCCGCGGTGGCAACCGACAATTCGCGGACGATGGGATTCCGCCCTTGAAAACGCGAGTGACACGATGACCACGCCCCGCCTTGTCCTGCTGGCCGCCCTGTTGGGTTGGGCCGCGGGTACCGCCCAGGCCGACGACAAGCTCTCGGTGCTGATTCTGGATGGCCACAACAACCACAACTGGCGGCAGACCACGCCGCTGCTCAAGCAGACGCTTGAGGGCTCGGGCCGCTTCACCGTGGACGTGGCCACCGCACCCGAGGACAAAAGCCAGATCGACACCTTCCGCCCCGAGTTCGACCGCTACGACGTGGTGGTTTCCAACTACAACGGGCCGCTGTGGGGCGAAGCCACCCGCAAGGCGTTTGAACAGTACGTCTCCGGCGGCGGAAGCTTCGTGGTGGTGCATGCCGCCAACAATGCGTTTACCGAGTGGGACGAGTACAACCGGATGATTGGCTTAGGCGGCTGGGGGGGCCGCAACGAGAAGCACGGCCCCTACATCCGCTTTCGTGAGGACGAGCTCATTCGTGATCCCGCGCCTGGCCGAGGTGGCAGTCATGGCGCGCGGCACGCCTTTTTGATCGAGCATCGCCAGCCCGAGCACCCGATCCTCAAGGGCCTGCCCACCGCCTGGATGCACGCCCCGGACGAGTTGTACGACCGCCTCCGCGGCCCGGCCGAGAACCTGACCGTGCTGGCCACAGCCTATTCGGCCGAAGACAAGCGGGGCACCGGCTTCCACGAACCGCTGCTGATGACCAGGACGAAGCTGCCGGCGAGCAGGCCGGTGGTTTGGCCGTGATACGATGAGATCAGAGTGATACTTGCCGTAGCGGACGCGCCGGGTACCGAGCCGCGCGCATGAAGGCGTTAGTGATTGAGCAGGCGGAACAATGGCGTGCGCTGTTGCGCCATCATCTGACGACTGTCTGGCCGGATGCGCAGATTACGGAGTTGGCGCCCGCGGCGGCGGTGGGATTGCCGGAGAATTCCGCCGGTGCCGAGCATGAGGTTGTATTGCTGACATCTACACCGGAAGGCGAGC
>JBJHDE010000233.1:0-8025 GCA_050486385.1 Planctomycetales bacterium
AAGCAGTGGCACAGTTTTTGATGAAACTTTGGTCAAGCAAGGGCAACGCGCAGTTGGCGGTCGGCTTGACGCGGGTGTGCCACTGCTTGCCTACTGGCAAGCAGTGCTGGAAACGGTTCACGTTACCTGGAACGGTTGCGTTTCGACTCGACTGTTCAACGTCGATTCGCCGATGGCACTGCTTGCGAGCAAGCAGTGGCACAGTTTTTGATGAAACTTTGGTCAAGCAAGGGCAACGCGCAGTTGGCGGTCGGCTTGACGCGGGTGTGCCACTGCTTGCCTACTGGCAGGCAGTGCTGGAAACGGTTCACGTTGCCTGGAACGGTTGCCCTTCGACTCGACTGCTCAACGTCGATCGGCATAGGGCACTGCTTGCGAGCAAGCAGTGGCACAGTTTTTGATGAAACTTTGATCAAGCAAGGGCAAGCGTGCGTTCGGGCAAACACCGCTCAACTCAAAGCAGCAGGTCGCGGACAACGTGACCTTCCACGTCGGTCAGGCGGAACTCGCGACCTTGAAAGCGGTAGGTCAGCCGTTCGTGGTTAATGCCCAGGGTGTGCAGGATCGTGGCATTCAGGTCGTGAACGTGAACGGGCTTGTCGACGATATTGTAAGAGTAGTCGTCGGTTGCGCCGTATTCCATGCCGGGCTTGATACCGCCGCCGGCCATCCACATGGTGAAGCACCGCGGGTGATGGTCGCGGCCGTAGTTTTCGCGGGTGAGTTTGCCTTGGCAGTAGATCGTGCGACCGAACTCGCCGCCCCACACCACCAGCGTGTCGTCCAGCAGGCCCCGCTGCTTGAGATCGGTGATCAGGCCGTAGCTGGCCTGGTCGATATCGCGGCACTGGTTGCTGATATCCTTGGGCAGATTGCCGTGCTGATCCCAGCCCCGGTGGAAAATCTGCACGAAGCGGACATCCCGCTCGGCCATCCGCCGGGCCAGCAGGCAGCTTGCCGCAAAGGTGCCCGGCTGGGTGACGTCGGGGCCGTACAGGTCGAGCACGTGCTGCGGTTCGTCGGAGATATCGGCCAGGTCCGGCACGCTGGTCTGCATGCGGAAGGCCATTTCGTACTGACTGATCCGGTCGTGAATTTCGGGATCGCCCATGGCTTGCGCCTGCTGGCGATTCAGCGCGGCCAGCCCGTCGAGCATCGCGCGGCGCTTGGCGGCATCGACGCCCGGCGGATTGGACAGATACAACACCGGATCGCCTTGGCTCCGCAGGGCCACGCCCTGGTGCTTGCTGGGCAAAAAGCCCGAGCCCCACAATCGTGAATACAGGGCCTGAGCTTCGCGCCGACCGGTCCAGGTGGCGGTCATCACCACGAAGGCCGGCAGGTCGGCGTTTTCGCTGCCCAGGCCATAGCTCAGCCAGGCGCCCAGGCTGGGACGCCCGGGCAGCTCGCCGCCGCTCATCATAAAGGTGATGGCCGGATCGTGATTGATGGCGTTGGTGTGCAGGCTTTTCACCACGCACAGGTCGTCCACCATCTTAGCCGTGTGCGGCAGCAGCTCGCTGACCCAGCGGCCATCGCTGCCGTGCTGGGCGAATTTGAACTTGCTGGGCGCCACCGGAAAGCGGCTCTGACCGCTGGTCATGGTGGTGAACCGCTGCCCCTGCCGAATGCTGTCGGGCAGGTCCTTGTCGAACTCGTCGTCCATGCGGGGCTTGTAGTCCCAGGTCTCCAACTGGCTGGGAGCGCCGGACATGAACAGATAGATGATCCGCTTGGCGGTCGGCGGCACATGGGGCCGTGCGATCACACCCGGGTTGGCCGGGGTGGCCTCGTTGGCCAGCAGTTTGGGATTCAGCAGCGAGGCCAGCGCGGCGGCGCCGATGCCGGCCGACGACCGTCCGAGGAACTGCCGACGTGTCTCGATCCGAGCGGCTTCTTCAATGGGATGCATCGTCCTACTTCACAAACAGGGGCAATCTGTGCGGTGTTCACGCGTGGGGAACCAGCGGGCGACGTCACGGGCGGGCTCAGCCCTTGGTGATCGCCTCGTCGAGGTTCAATAACAAGTTGGCCAGCATGGTCCAGGCGGCATGCTCGACCGGATCGAGTTCGGTGTTCCGCGGGCTCTCGCCGACGGCCAGCAGTTGCTCGGCTGCTTGCGGGTCGTTGGCAAACTGGGTCTGCTGAGCCGTGAAGCTCTCGACCAGGATGGCCAGCTCCTCGTCATTGGGGCGGCGACCGGTGACCAGCAGAAATCCATAACCGGCGCGGTCTTCGGCACCCGCGCCACCGTGGGCCAGGATCCGCTCGGCCAGATGCCGGGCGGCTTCGACGTACTGCTCGTCGTTCATCAGGTTCAAAGCCTGCAACGGCGTGTTGGTCCGCGACCGCCGCACCGAGCACGCCTCGCGCGATGGGGCATCAAACAGCACCAGGCCAGGCGGCGGACTCGTCCGCTTCCAGAACGTGTAAACGCTGCGGCGATACAACTTGTCGCCGTCGTCGCGCGAGAAATTCGCCGTGTTGCTGCGGGTGTAGCCGACGGCCTCCCAGAGGCCCGGCGGCTGATAGGGTTTGACGCCCGGCCCACCCAGTTTTTCGACCAGCAGTCCGCTGACGAACAAGGCCGAATCGCGGATGACTTCGCCATCCATTCGGAATCGCGGACCGCGGGCCAACAGGCGATTGTACGGGTCGCGCTTGAGTTTTTCGGGCGTGATCGGGGCAGCCTGCCGGTAGGCGCTGCTGGTGACAATCAAACGGTGCAGGGCCTTGGTGTCCCAGTTGCTGGTGCGATACCGCACGGCCAGCCAGTCCAACAGCTCGGGGTGGCTGGGCCATTCGCCCTGGGAACCAAAATCCTCGGAGGTTTGCACCAAGCCGGTGCCAAAATACTGCTGCCAGATGCGATTGACCTGGACCCGCGCGGTCAGCGGATGATCGGGGCGCAGCAGCCACTCGGCCAGGTCGAGCCGCGAGGGCGTGCCCTCGGTTTCCAGCGGCGGGAAGATGGCCGGCACGCCGCGGGGGACCGCATCGCCCTTCTGGCGATAATCGCCCCGGACCAGCAAATGCGCCGGCACCGGATTGGGCTTCTCCTTAGAGACCAGTGTCGTAGGCGCTTCTTTTTCAATCGCCGACTTCCGCTCGGTCAACCGCGACCGCTCCTCGTGCAGCGGGGCGAACGTCTCGCGAGTCAGGCTGCAAACGTGTTCAAGAAAGTGGTCACGAAGCCGGCGGGTCTGGCCGGCATCCCACTCGTCGCGAGGTTTCTTCAAAATCCGCTTGGCGGGGCTCGGCGGCGGTGGGGTCGGGCAGGGCTTGCTGGAAGGTCACCCAGGCCTCAAGCGATGCGAATTCGGTCTGTGTCTGCGGAGTCTGGGTGTTCAGCCCGGCGGTATCGAAGTAGACCGTGCCGCCATACTGCGTGAAGGCCCAACCTTGGATCTTCATCCCTGGCTGAATGCCCACATGGGCGGCATCGACTTCGAGCCGGACCCAGCGGCCCGTCGCGGGGAGGTCGCCCATCGCACGCCGCTGGGTGGTGCCATCCTGGCCAAAGCCCACCAGGTTCTCGCCCCAATAAGCCCGATGCGACCAGTTGCCCGTGTGCCACTGCAACATGATCTCGCGGGGAGGATTCTTGGGATCCAGCCACACATGGGCAAACAGCCGATCGCCTTGACCCACGACCAGCGGGTGTTTGGCCTCGGTGAAGTAGCTCTGCCCCTGGCCGCTGTAGGATTGCTTGACGGATCGCTTGCCAGAGTGGGCGGGATGATCGTCGCTGGCGACCCACTGCCAGTGCGGGCCATCGCCGGCGGCCTTGACGCCCTCGGGCAGGGTGTCGTCGATCCACACATAGTCGGACCGCTCGCCCAGACTCGAAGCACTGTCGACGCCCGGGTCTTCGTACTCGACTTCGGCCAGCCGTTGGCGAATCGTGGCGTCGACGGCCTCGATCCGAGATTCCAACTCCGCCAGCTCGGTCTTCTGGTCGGGCGTCAGCACCCGCACCACCGGCGGCGTGTCCTTGCGATTGCCGTCCCGGGCGGGTTCTTCAAAGCTGTTGAAGAAGCCATACAGGCCGTAGAACTCGGTCTGGGTGATGGGGTCGAACTTGTGCGTGTGGCAGGCGGCGCAGCCCACGGTCAGGCCCAGAAACACGGTGCCGAAGGTCTCGGCCCGGTCGGTCGCGTAGCGGACCATCAGCTCTTCGTCGATGGAGCCGCCCTCGCTGGTGGTCACGTTGCAGCGATTGAACCCGCTGGCGATTTGCTCATTCAACCCGGCCCCGGGCAGCAGGTCGCCGGCAAGTTGCTCTCGGGTAAACCGGTCGAACGGCACGTTGGCGTTGAACGCCTGAATGACCCAATCGCGGTAGGGCCACATCTCGCGGTAATTGTCCAAGTGCAAACCGTGCGTGTCGCCGTAGCGGGCGGCATCCAGCCAGAACCGGGCTTGGTGCTCGCCGAAACGCGGGCTCGCCAGCAGCCGATCGACCACCCGCTCGTAGGCCCCCGGGGCTTGGTCGGCCAAGAAGTCGGCCACTTCCTCGGGCGTGGGCGGCAGGCCGGTCAGGTCGAGTGTCACTCGGCGGATCAAACGCGCTCGGTCGGCCTGTTCGTTGGGGCGGAGGCCCTCGCTTTCCAGCCGGGCCAGAATGAAGCGATCAATCGGCGTGCGCACCCAATCGGCCTGGGCGACCTCGGGCAACTCAGGTAAGACCGGCGGAATAAAGGCCCAGTGGCCTTCGTAGGGGGCACCCTGATCGATCCAGCGGCGGAGCAGCTCGACCTCCTCGGCCGAGAGCGCCTTGCCCGAATCCTCGGGCGGCATCCGCAGGAACTCGTCGTCGCTGGACACCCGAGCCATCAACTCGCTGGCCTGGGCATCGCCAGGGACAATCGCGTGGGTATCGCTTTCCAGCAGGGCGATGGCGGCGTCGCGGTCGTCCAACCGCAGACCGGCATGCCGTTCGGCCTCGTCGGGACCATGGCACTGGTAGCAGTTGTTCGACAGGATCGGCCGGATATCGCGGTTGAAGCGGACTTCGTCGTCGGCGGCCAGTGGGGAAGCCAACCCAATCACAAGCAGGGCCGGCAGAAACCGCGGAAGGGACTGACTCATCAAGGCGCTCACCCGATGGGGAGTCAAGAAAGGCCAGCCCGTGCCGTCGGCCGGCCGAAACGCATCACGCTATGCTTATGCGTTCTATTGAACCACATCCCTCGCGTGCTTGTCCACCCTCGGGTTGGGTTTTTGGAGGTGATCGGCCGTGCGGGCGGAGGGGTCGGCAAGCATGGGGAGGGGAAATGCCAGCGGGGCACCTGGCGGTGATCCGCCGGCGCCCCGCATGGGTGGTGCAACTTGGACCCGACGGCTCAACCGTAACGGCCCGAGACGTAGTCTTGGGTCTCGGTGAGCCGGGGGTTCTCGAACAGGGTCTCGGTCGGGCCGTATTCCAGCAGCGAGCCCAGGTACATCAGGGCCGTGTAATTGCTGATCCGCGCAGCCTGCTGCATGTTGTGGGTCACGATCAGAATCGAGTAGGTCCCCCGCAGCTCGTGGATCAGTTCTTCGACCTTGCCGGTGGCGATGGGGTCCAGGGCCGAGCAGGGCTCGTCCAGCAGCAGGACTTCGGGATCGCTGGCAATGGCCCGGGCGATACACAACCGCTGCTGCTGTCCGCCAGAGAGCCCCAGCCCACTGCTCTTGAGGCGGTCCTTGACCTCGTCCCACAGGGCGGCGCCACGGAGGCTGCGTTCGCAGACTTCGTCCAGCACGCGGCGGTCGTTGATGCCGTCGATCCGCAGGGGATAGACGACGTTCTCGTAGATGCTCATGGGGAAGGGGTTGGGCTTCTGGAAGACCATCCCCATCCGCTTGCGGAGCTGAATCACGTCGACACGGGGGCCCAGGATCGAGTCGCCATTCAGGCGGATCTGGCCGCTGGTGCGGACCGAGTCGATGAGGTCGTTCATACGATTGACGTTTCGCAGCAGGGTGCTTTTGCCGCAACCGCTGGGCCCAATCAACGCGGTGACCTTCCCCTTGGGGATGTTCATCGTGATGTTGTGCAGCGCCTGGGCACGTCCGTACCACAGGCAGAAGTCTTCAATCTCGACGATGGGCTCTTCGTGGCCCAATTCGTCGTGGATCTCGGCCGACATCCGATCACCGCGTGCGATGCGCACCAGTCGGTTGTCGGTTGTGATCGTGTCCGGTTCGGCCAAGGCGGTCGCTGCGGACTGGGTCATCGGAAAAAAACCTCGGATGGAGTCACTCGGGATCGCGGTGTCAAAAATCGGTTGCCACAAGGGCGGGGCCATTAGACGTGCGAACCCTGGGAAAACTTCGCGCGGAGCCTTGCGCGAAGTGCCATGGCCATCATATTCATGATAGCAATCAACGCAATCAGTAACAGCGTGGTCGTAAACACCATAGGCTTGGCGGCCTCGCTGTTCTGACTCTGAAAACCAAGATCGTAGATATGGAAACCCAAGTGCATGAAACTGCGCTCGGGGTGGATGTAGGGGAAAAACTGGTCGACGGGCAAGTCGGGCGCCAACTTGACGGCCCCCACCAGCATCAGTGGTGCGACCTCGCCCGCTCCACGGGCCATGGCCAGAATGGCGCCGGTCATGATTCCCGGGGCCGAACGCGGGAGGACGATTCGCCAGATGGTCTGCCACTTGGTGGCACCGCAGGCCAGCGAGCCTTCGCGCATGGTTCGGGGCACGGCGGCCAGGGCCTCTTCGGTGGCCACAATCACCACCGGCAGCGTCAGCAGGGCCAATGTCAGGGCCGCCCAAAAGATGCCACCGGTGCCGTAGGTCGGGCTGGGCAGCCGTTCGGCGAAGAACAATTGATCGATTTGCCAGCCCACGATGTAACAGAAGAACCCTAGCCCAAACACGCCAAACACGATGCTGGGCACACCGGCCAGGTTGTTCACGGCAATGCGAATCAGGCTGACCAGCGGACCGGCCTTGGCATATTCCCGCAAATACAGGGCGGCCAGCACGCCAAAGGGCACCACCAACACCGACAGCAGCAGCGTCATGACCACCGTACCAAAGATGGCCGGAAACACGCCGCCTTCGCTGTTGGCTTCCCGCGGTTCGTCGGACAGAAATTCCCACCAGCGGCTCAGGTAGACACTCCGTTTATCAGACGGATCCAACTGATTGGCCGGATACGCCCGCACGACCTCGGCCAGGGGCAAATCGAACACCTGTCCGTCCGCCTTCTTGCCGCCCAGGGTTTGCATCCGCAGGGCGAACCGTTCGTTCTCGGCATCCAGTTGACGAATGGCTTCGCCGACCCGGTCGGCCTCGGCATCGAGTTGCCGCTCGACGGCGTTGATTTCGTCGTAGGCGGCCTGCCATTCGGCCGAGTCGGTTCCGCTGCGGAGTTCGATCCGTCGCAATCGCAGGCGTGCCTGCTCGCGGCGATGATCAATGGCGGCCATGGCGGTGTCTTCCAGGTGCCGACGCTCGCTCAAGCGGGCGCGGACCATGGGGTGGACTTGTTGGAAGCGCTGCCAGGCGGCTTCGGCCCCTTCGGCCACGACTTCGCCGTCTTCGACAAAGGCCAGCGGCAGGCCATAGAAGCGGCCCCAGCTCATCCGCTCGCAGACCACGGCCCATTCGGGCGTGGACTCGCTGCCGGGGACCACGGCGAATTCGGACACCCAGGTGAAGTGAGTGCCGGTCAGGTCGAAGTTGCCGGTGCGCACCAAGCGGCGCTGCAAGGTGGTCTCGATCGAGGTACTCAAGACCGTCATCATTCGGCTGCTGAACACCGAGAAGGCCACCTCGTCGTCGGCCAGCCTCTCGGCCATGGGCCGGGGTTCGCGGAGCTGATGCCAGGTGTCCTCGGCTTCGAGTTGCTGCCGCCAAAACGTGTAAAGCGCCGTACCATCGTTGTCGGTCTCGACCAACTCCCGCAGCCGATCGGCCAGCCGTTCGCGAAGCTGCGTGTCGGCCAGCACCGAGTTGATGGTTTCAACGAGCGCCGCGCGATCCGACGTGACGCCACCGCGGACACACGGCGGGGCAT
>JBJHDE010000234.1:0-7999 GCA_050486385.1 Planctomycetales bacterium
GCCTGGGCGACGGCTTTACCTACACGCTGGAGGAGGTCGGACGCATTTTTAAGGTGACTCGCGAGCGGGTGCGGCAAATCGAAGCCAAAGCGGTCCGGAAATTGCAACATCCAGTTCGTAGCAAGCAGTTGGAAGGCTTCCTCGATGGGGCGACGGGCTAATACCCCCCACGACTTGGCCGAAACTGCGACACCCCCTCATCGTGTGCGGGGGCTGAAATGCTGAGACATTTTGTCAGTTTTTCGGTTGAAACGCGGAGGCCAGTCGCCTAAGTTCGGGGAACTGAAGGACGTTGGGACGGCTGTTCTTGCCGACTCTTGGGTTCGGTGGCGGTAACATCGCCGTGAGGCGGTCCGCTACTGGTCCTGGGACCCACGCCCACAGCGTACTCATCTTGACTTCGCGGCTTGTGGTCCCGGTCGATGAACTCACCTGTTAGGGTGGGCGTCGTTCGGTCAGAATGGATTCGGGCCTACTTTTCTGGCATTCGCCGCACTTGAACCCGGTGTCACACCGGGAGGTTCTTGTCATGACTGACTTGGCCGTTGAAACCTATCTGGACTTGGTCCGTCGCAGTGAAGTTGCGGATCCCGACAAATTGAACCGCGCTTTGGCGGAAATGCGGGATGTGAAGCAACTGGACCAGGTGGTCGCCACGCTGATCCGCAAGCGGCTCATCACAAGCTGGCAGCACACCATGCTGTGCAAGGGCTTGTGGCGGGGCTTCTTCTTGGGGCGCTACAAGCTGCTCCGCGAACTCGGCTGTGGCGGCATGAGTAGCGTCTACCTGGCCGAGCACACCTTGCTCCGCCGTCGGGTCGCCATCAAGGTGCTGCATCAGAAGCGGGCGACCAATCGCTCGCACCTGACCCGCTTCTATCGCGAGAGCCGTGCCACGGCCGCCCTGGATCACCCGAACGTGGTCCGTGTGCATGATTTCGACATCGATGGCAAGTTCCATTACCTGGTGATGGAGTACGTGCCGGGGTCGAATCTGCAATCGCTGGTCGAGACGGGTGGGGCCAAGACCCTAGGTATCGATGGTGCGATCAGCTATGTCGGGCAAGCCGCCGCGGGTTTGGCCCATGCCCATAGCAAGGGGTTAATTCACCGCGACGTGAAACCCGGCAACCTGCTTGTGAATCGCAACGGCGTGGTCAAGATCAGTGATTTTGGTCTGACAAGGATCTGCGGTTCGCGGGATTCGTCGCTCACGCTGGACGATGGCAGTGTGCTGGGAACAGTCGATTACCTGTCGCCCGAGCAGGCGATGGACTCGCACAACGTGGACGCCAAGGCCGATGTGTACTCGTTGGGCTGCACGCTGTTTTTTGCCCTGACGGGTCAACCGCCGTTCGCCACCGGATCGATGGCCGTGCGGTTGATGAATCACCAGTCGAAGGTCCCGCCGCGGTTGGCCGATCTGCGGCCCGGGGTGCCGATGGCGGTCAGCGATCTGTGCGCGGCGATGCTGGCCAAAGACCCCGAAGAACGCCCCACGGCCGCCGAGGCCTATCAGGTGTTGCGGAACTGGATCGCCACCGAAGAAGACGATCCCACCGAGTGCTTCAACGTGTTGGAGCCCTCGGAGCGCGAAGCCCGTGGCGACGGCGATACACTAGCGGCCGCCCTGTCGGGTTCCAGCACGATTGTCGGCCAGTCGCGGGCGGCCAGCGCCAGCTTTCTGTCGGCCCCCGACAATTCGACATTAGAAGAAGAAGTCCGCCGGGCCGAGCAGGACGATGACGACGACGATCGCCTGACGGTCAACTGCCCGCATTGCCACACCTTGCTGATGGCACCGGCCAGCTTGCTGGGCGGCAGCGTGGCCTGCCCCGAGTGCAACGCCGTGGTCGAGCTTCCCGGCTTGCCCACCGCCGCCCAAGACCCACTGCCCAAGTAGCACCCACGGCCCAAGCGACAACACGCCGCTGACCCCACCCGCGCCCGAGGGCTCATGCCGTCGGGCGTGTGGCTTGCGCGGCCTGAGCCGTAGCGTGGGGGCGTTCACTGGCCCAGGGCTTGGCCAATCATGAACACCTCTTCGGCGTCCAGCGTGGTGTCGTTGCGGGTGAACAGCCGTTCGATGGCGGCGCGGTGAATGGCCATCTTGGTGGCGCCCACGCCAATGGCGCCAAAGCACTTCTGGCCGTCGCGGTCGGCACCGCAATCGGTGACTTCGATGCCGCCAATGCCCAACGGCGGAACCGCATTGAGATCGACGCACACTCGCAGGGAAGAAGCCGCCCGCCGCGCGTCGGCGGGACAAAGCTCCACACCGGCGGCCCCGGCGGCCACCAGGGCGGTGACGCCTTCAAGCTGGGGCGTGATCGGGGCGCCCGGGGCGATTTCGACGGCACTCAGCTTGGCATGTGGATGGCGTATCGCGACCTCGTCGCAGACACTTTGAGCACGGTCGAGCCGCCGGCTGCCCACCCGCACACTGGCCCCTTGGCTGGCCAAAAGCCGCACCACGCGGCTGCCCACCGGGCCACTGGCTCCCAGGACCAGCACTTCGGCCGAAGCCAAGTCGATGTCCCTTGCCAGGGCCAACACGGCTGCCGCACTGGTCGTGTTGCAGCCGTTGGCATCCATCAACACACTGACCCGTAAGGGCCCAAGAAACGCCTGATGCACGGCGGCCAGGACCGCCTCGGCTTGGCGAACGTCGGAGCCGCCCACGAAGATGGCCGTCTCCTGGAGCCGCTTCCCGCCCCGGGTGAAGATGGCTCCGTGGACAATCGGCGTGACGTTTTGGGGCCTCACTTGGGCATGGGGCAGCAAGTGGTCGACGCCCGAGTCCAGCGCGACGATCGAGTCGAACGCGCTGGGTCGGTCGTCACAGTCCAGTTGCAACAGGATGCGGGGTCCCGCCATGTGTGTTGGGGCCTTTCCCGTGCGGGTGTGTCAAGCCGTGGGCCGGCCCAGCTCAGGCGCTGACACCAAACGGGTGCTGGGCCGAGTCCTTTCTGCTGACCATTTCGCTGGCCGAGGGCTTGCCCTGCATGGCGCTGGCGATGGCCATCTTGGTGGCTTCGTAGTTGTAGTCGTGGATCTTGCGATCGTCTTCGGCTTCGGGGTGAATGAACACGCCGCAGACGATGACCAGGTCTTCGGCCTGATCCGCGGGAATCACGCCTTCGGCCACGCTGTCGGCCACGGCCTTGGCGACCGCCTGCTGGGCGGGGCCAAACATCTGCACGGCCTGCTTCATGCCCTTGATGGTAACCTTGGTGACCATCACCGTGGCGGGCTTGACCGCCAAATTGGGCTCCAGCACGGCCAGCAGGTTGGTGTGGCCTTCACTCTGCCGGGCCAAGGCACTGGCGAAAGCGTGTCCCACCGGGCCGTCCTTCGAGCCAATCAGCAAATCGATATGGGCGACCTCGTTGCCGCCGCCCGTCAAAGCCTCACCAATCATCATCGACATGGTCGTCTCCACCTTCTCAAAGTCGTGCATCAACAAATCCCGGAACCGAGCGAAAACCTAGCAGACGCCAACACGAATGCAACCCGATCGGCCAGCTTGCCGGGTCCGTTGATCCCAACCGATCGCCCGTGCGTTCACCCTCAAGGGAAATTGTTTCACGTGAAACAATTGTCCACCTGAACGCCACCCCCCCGACGCACCCCCAGCTCAAAGCCGGCCGATCACCTCCCGGCGAGGGAAAGGGCTGCCGCGAACCTGTCCAGAAAATGCTTGCGGCCCCCGCCATTTCGAAAGACAATTACCTAAGTTGAGTTTCCTCCTCCCCCCAACGCGATGCAGCGCGTCCTTTTGTCCTTAGACCCACCATGGACTTCCCCCACTCCCTGAATCCACCGGACTCGCCCGAGCTTGCCCAGGCGGCCGCCGCCTTTGAACGGGCGTGGGGCGGCGGCGACCCGCCCCGGCTTGAGGGCGTCTTGTCTCGGCTTCCCGTCGCGCTGCACGATCAGGCCTTCGAGTCGCTGTTGCGGATCGAACTCAAGGCCCTGCGTCGTCGAGGCCAGATGGTCTGGGCCGAAGATTACCTCCGTCGTTTTCCCAGCCAGCAGGCCACGATTCTGCGTGTGTTGGCTCAGGCCCCGGCGGAGGTTGCCGAAGACGAGGCCCAGTTGGCCACCTGGATTGCTCCTGGCCAAGTCGCGAAATCCCGGCCCGAACGATCGACCGGGCCAGCGGCTGGGGCTCTCAATCCGCTGCAAGTCGGCGATCGACTGGGGGTGTACGATTTGGTCGAGCGGATCGGCGGAGGCGGTATGGGCGAGGTGTTTCGCGCCCGGCACCGCATGCTCGACAAGACGTTTGCCATCAAGGTGTTGGCACCCACGGTGGCGAGCCGACCCCGGGCGATGATCCGCTTCTTGCGCGAAATTCAGATCTCGGGCCGACTCGATCACCCGCATGTGGTGCTGGCCACTGACGCGGGCACCAGCGACGGGGTGCAGTACCTGGTGATGGAGTTTGTCGAGGGAATCGACCTGCAGCGGCTGATCAGCCGTCGGGGGCCGTTGCCGGTTGTGGCCGCCTGCGAGTTTGTGCGGCAAGCGGCTTCGGCCCTGGCCCAGGCCCATCGGCAAGGGCTGATCCATCGCGATGTCAAACCGGCCAACCTGATGCTGTGTGCCAACGGCACGATCAAGATCCTGGATTTCGGCATCGCCCGGCTGGTGGACTCGGTCGACGAGCCAAACGCCGAGTGCCTGACGCAAGTCGGGCAACTCATCGGCACGCCGGATTTCGTGGCCCCCGAGCAGGCCCGCGGGGGTGGCCAGGTCGACGGCCGGGCCGATCTGTACTCGCTGGGCTGCACGCTGTTTGCCCTGTTGGCGGGTCGTGGGCCGTTCCAGGATCCCGAACATCGTGGCGTGGGCCCCAAGCTGCGGGCTCACCTGGACGAGTCGATCCCCGCGATCACCGATCTCCGACCCGAGGTCCCGCCGCCAATTGCCCAGCTCGTGGCCGAGATGACCGCCAAGCGGCCCGAGGATCGACCCGCAACGCTGGATGAAGTCGTCGAGCGGCTCGACCACTGGTTGGCCCAACGCGACCCGGGCCAGCTTTCGGACGAGATCCGCACGCTGACCCGCGGGCTTCCCGGTGGCGATCGCGATTCCCAGGGGGCAACGCCTGCCCGCGGATCGACGCTACGGGACGCCAGCGACGAGGACCAATCGGCAGCATCGGGCCTGCCCACATGGATGCTGTGGGCTGGTGGATTGGCGATGCTGGCCCTGTTGATTGGCGGTGTCACTTTGGCCCCTATGGTCGGCGATGCCAGTTGGCCCTCACCCACCGCTCAGGCACCGCCGCTGACAATCGACGAGTTCCAGGTCGAGCACTACGGCTTCAGTGCCGATGGTCTGCACCACGAGGCCCGCGGCCTGATTGGCGTTCACTCGCATGCCGTGTTCGAGGGCGAAAGCGTCCGCCTGCGGGTCGAACTCTCGCAGCCGGCTTATATTTACTTGGTGGCCTTCCATCCCAACGGTTCGTTCGATCTGTGTTGGCCCGACTCCCGCGAGCACGCCCCCGACCAGGTCGACAAGATCTTCGAGTTCCCCGATCTCGGCGACGCCTGGCAGTTGACCGATGGCACCGGACAGCACGCCTTTGTGCTGTTGGCCTCGCGACAGCCCTTGCCCAGCTTCGACGACTGGCTCCAACATCAGCCACCGTTGCCCTGGCGGGCGTCCACCGGCGAGGCCCAGGTCTGGGTGTTCAATGGTCAGCACCTCCGCGACGCCAAGATCCGCGCCGATAGCAAGCCCTTAGATCTTGGCCACGCCGTGCCGGACTTGTGCCGTTGGCTGCAAACCACCACCCATCTGGATGACGTGCGGCTGCTGGGATTTCCCGTGGTCGCACCTCGCCCGTGAATTTCGGCTGCGGCCGCCCGAGGAGATCGCCATGTCGTGTGCTTGTGGGGCGGGTCGCTGGTTGGCCGTTGTCGTGGCAGGCTTCGCCCTTGGGATGTTCGCGGGAGCGTTGGCTTCCGGGGACCAGCCCGCCGACTCGACTCAGCCGGTTCACGAAGATTTCTCCACCGACCCACGCACCGACAACGCCGCCCAAGGACCGCTGGCCTGGCGCGACGGCACGCTGACCCTGCAAGCCGGCGGGCGTTGGCGGCTACCGATTCCCAGCGAGGTCTTGGCCGATGTCCGCATACAGGCCGCATGGCCGGATCAGGCCGTCGTGTGGATCGCGTGGGAACTCGACGATGGCCAGCAGCTCCGCTTGCGGCTGGAACGCACGCCCCAGGGAGCCTCGGCCCAATGGTTTGAAGCGCTCCCAGACGAAGACCGTTTGCTGGCGATCTCGGAACTGTTGGAATGGGACGAGCCGCCGGATTGGCGCACGATGAGCTTGCAGGTTCACCTCGGTCGGGTTGTCTGGCGGGCGCAGCGGCAGGCGCTGGTCAGCCAACAACTCGCGGCCGAGACGCCGGGGCGCCCCTGGTCGATTGGCGTCGAATCCGGCTCGCTGAGCTTGCACGAGGTCCGCGGGACGCTCGACGACCGTTACGCCCTGTCGGCCCAACAACGCGCGTTGATCAAACAAGCCGACGACGCGCTGATTCGCGGCCGCGCTCAAATGGCCCAAGGCGGCTTGGATCAGGGGGCCGAACACCTCAACAAAGGCTTGGCGCTGCTCAACCGCGGTCTGGGCGAGCAACATCCGTTGTTGGTCGATTTCCGGCAAGCCGCCGCGACGATCTATCGTCAACACCAGGTCTGGGCCCCCGCCGAGACGATGTTCCAGGAAGCCCTCGAACTCAGTGAAACGGTCCACGGAGCCGAGCATCCCCTGCGGGCGAAGCTCCTCAACGAGATGGCCGTGATGTTTGGCAATCTCCAGCGATTCGACGAGGCCGAAGCCGCGTTCCGCCAATGCCTGGCCATTCGGTCCAAGTCGTTTCATCGCCAGCATCGGCTGAGGATCATGGACCGCGAGAATCTCGCCCATGTGCTGATGGCGCGCCGCAAGCTGCCCGAGGCCGAGAGTTTGTTTATCGAGATGGTCGAGGACCTTGAGCAACTCCGGGGAGACAAACATCCCGAGGTGGCGTTTAACCTGAAATTGCTGGGCGAAGTGATACGTTTACAACAACGCCCCGAGACCGCTCAGGTGCATTTGCAACGTGCGGTCTCCATCTTGGAGGCCACGCGGGAACCGCACGATCCGCTGCTCGTCGAAACGCTGCTGGTCCTGGGCAACGCCTGTGTCGATCGGCGGGAGTTTGAACTCGCCCGCCAACACTTCCAGCGCGGTTTCGATGCGCTCGAAAGCACCGGTGGTGGTGAATCGCTCTTGGCGTCGATCCTGCTGGGGAACCTGGGCGTGGTTCACACCCGACTGGATCGCTTCGACGAAGCCGAACGGCTGTTGAGTCGCACTGCCAGCCTTCAGGAAAAAGTTCTTGGTCCGCAACATCCCCAACTCATGCTGACCCTCTCGCGTTGGGCCAACGTGGCCGCGGCCCTGGACGACCAGGACCGGGCCGAGCGGCTGTTGCAGCGGTCGGTGTCTATTCTGCGACGGCAGCGATCACCCGATCCGAGATTCGCCCGGGAGGTGTTGCAAAACCTGGGCGTGTTGTATCGCAGCACCGGCCGCTTTGACGAAGCCGAAAAGCTGCTCATGGAATCGCTCACGATATCAGAACGAACATTCGGCGAAGATCATCTTCGGGCCATTCCGCCGCTGAACAGCCTGGCCGTGCTCTACCTGGCCACGAATCAGAACGATCGGGCCGAGGCGATGTTGCTGCGGATTGAGCGGATTCAAGACCGCGACGACCACAAAGAACAGCAACTGATCGAACCGGCGACGTTGACATTGAATATCGCCGGTGTGCTGGCGCGGCAAGGTCGCTTTGACGAGGCCGAGTCGCGGTACAACGACGCCTTGAAGCTGGCACGGCAATCACCGAGCTGCTCAAAACTGCAACTCGCCAGCATGGCCCGCCACGTAGCCACCTTCCTGGTCGAGCGGGAGCAACCGCAAGAGGCC
>JBJHDE010000235.1:0-7983 GCA_050486385.1 Planctomycetales bacterium
GCCTTCGCCCGAGGATCTGGATAAGTGGCTCGAAGACTTTGGGCAGGGCCTGGGCGCCGAGGACTCGGCCGTTGAGGAAGAAGCCGCCGGTGAGCCGGGCGAGAAGCGGATCCGTGTGCAACGGTTTGAATTGCCCAAGTCGTCGATGAAGAAAGAAACGTCCGACGAGGACGAGAAGGGCGAAAAGCGCGACACCTCGCGCGACACCCGCGACGCCGCCGCCGAGGCAATCCGGCGAATGACTCGTTGAACGATCGACCGGTCCAGAGGCCAACGGGTTCCCAGGGCCTTGCCCAGGGCTATCATACGCGGCCCCTTCAGGGCCGGAATGGGATCCCGACCCCATCGGGGTCGTTCTGTCAGCCCAGGCCGGGGGCCTGGGCATGTGGGAGGCCGATACCAATCCGCAACACAAAGTTCCCACCCAGGCCGTGGGCCTGGGTGGAGGGGCCGAGGGTTCGGAATTGCGATCATCCGCGGAGTTCCGAACCGTAACCCCAACCCAGGGCCTTGCCCTGGGCTACCCTAGACGGCCCCTTCAGGGCCGGAATCGGATCCCGACCCCAACGGGGTCGTTCTCTCAGCCCAGGCCGTGGGCCTGGGTGGAGGGGCCTCCATCGAGATTCATCTGCGCAGCAAAAACCCCGTTGCCAACACCAGTTGGCAACGGGGTTGATATTTCTGAGCGGGCGGTTGGCTCACTCGGCGGCTTCGGCCCGGGCATGCTCGCCGGGGGAGTTCTCTTCGTCGGCCGGCCGCTGCCGGGCCGCACGCCGAGCGGCTTCGGCCGCTTGCGCGGCAATTCGCAGGTCGCCCGGATGGAAGTACGGATACCGCTGGCCGTTGGCCCGCTGAATGTACTTGTTGGCCAGTTCGACCCAGCTCATGTCGTTGTTCAGGTGCCAGGCAGCGGCTTGGGCTTGGGCCGGCGAAATCTGCTTGTTGGCGTACAGCACCAGCAAGTCACGCACGCCTTCCTGGGTGGTGTAGTCATCCAGCGGGCGAATCTCGTAAGGCACGCCGGCGTGGGGATCCTTCAGGCCGTGGTCCAGGCACACCAGGTCGACGCCCAGCTTGGCGACCTTCTCGGGCGGCACATTGAAGGCACCACCGCCGCCCATACCGCCCATGCCACCCATGCCGCCACCCATACCGCCGCCCATGCCACCCATACCGCCAAAGCCGCCGCCCATGCCTTGCATGCCACCGCCACCCATGCCGCCCATGCCGCCCATGCCACCCATGCCGCCCATGCCACCCATACCGCCCATGCCCCCGCCAAATTGGGCAAGCACTGGCACGCCGGCAAAGGCGTCGGGCAGGGCGATGTTCAGCGGCTCGTTGGTCTTATTCTCGATCAGCACATTGCCCTTGAGCGAACTCTTGGCAATCAACTTGACCTCGATGTCCCCGTCGGCAATGCCTTGGAACATGTCGACAGTGCGGTGATCGGGGTTGTACTCGCCGTAACGAGGCGGACGCTCGGCCGAAGCCACCGAGACCGTCGCCAAGGCCAGCGCACAGGCACACAACCAGCTCATCGTGCGAAGAAACATCGCCAAAACTCTCCCTTTGGGGGCGCGGATCCCGCAATGTTGCGGGGGCCAACGCGGATCGGTCTCGGTTGACTTACCCTCGTTGTACCGTCTCCGTCTGGGGCGTTGGTAGGAAAAATCGGTTCTCGTCGCCAATCGCCCCCCGCCCGCCGACGACGATTCGGCTCCGATTAGCCGCTGGCGATGACTTCGCGGAGCCGATCGGGCAGCATAATGGCGTACATCAGCACCACGATTCCGCCACCCAACAGGACCCACGGGGCCCATTCGGGGGTATCGAACCGAATCGGCTCGGCCGTCGGTTCGCCACGCGGGGCGAACGGCCCCATCGAGCTGGACCTGGTCGAGGGATCCGGCGGCTTGGTCAACCGCAGCTCGACCCGTTCGGTGGCCAGGCTCATCAAGCCCATCAGGATCATGAAGACGGCGAGGCCGAAAAAGAAGTACTTGATCAGTGCTGAAGACCTTTCCTGGGGGCGCAGCACCCGGCCAGATACGCATCGTGGGGTATCGACTTGGTCGGCCTGGGGACTGGAACCAGTCGCCGCGATCTCCGACGATGCGGGTTGACGCGACTGTGCGCGGGGCCGGCTTGCCTCGCCCGCCACCGCGATAGGGAATGCGAAAGGGATGAAGGAGACACGCTGGATGATCCGTGGGTCGACCGCTGTGGTATGGATCGCGCTGGCGATTCCGGCCGGGCTGCCGGGTGAGGAGCCTGATGCGCTTTCCCCCGAGGTGGCCGTCGAGCGGCTTCTGGCGCATGGGCTCCAGCGGCGTGGGCAGGCCTGGTTAGTGGACCGCGAGATCCGTCTGCAGCAGGCCTTGGGCCAACTCACCGCGTTGGCCGATCGGCACAATCAATTGGGTCAGGCCTTCGAGCAGGTTCGCGCGGGCCACCACCAATCGCTCCAGCGGCTCCAACAGGCCCGGCAACTGATTTCCCAGATTCAGGGGCAATTGGCCGGCGATGCTCGCCCCCCGCGCGATCGCTTGCGGCTGGAGCAGGAACTTGTTCGGCAACGGGCGTTGGCCAACCAGTTGGCGGCCGAGACGCAGCCGGCTCAGTACGGCCGCCGGCTTCGCGAGGCGGCCGAGCCCTGGTGGAAGGTTCGCTTGGAGTTGATGGCCGCCATCCTGGCGATTCGCGAGGCCACGCCCGACTCGATGGCCGGGTGGTATACGGACCCGCGTGACGATCCCGAGGTCCGGCAAGCGCTGGTCGCGGCGCGGGCCCGTTGGCCGCAGGCCGACTTGGGGCCGGCCACCAACATTCGCCGCAGCCAGCGGGATCAGGCCGAGAGCCTGGGCTACACGGTGTTTGACGACGAGGTGCCCTGCGTACCGGCCGAGCAGGTGCTGATTCCCGTGTTGGTCCACGACCGGGCCGGTTGGCAGGCGGTCTATCGCCCGGATCGCGACTACTCGATCGTTCCCGAGTCCGCGGTGAGGGCGGCGGATGTGGATGGTGAGGCTCCGCACGAACGCCAACCGGTGCTGTTGGGGTTAGGCAACGACGTGCGGGAGGCCTACCGGGTGCGGTTGCAGCGGATTCGCCTGGGGGGTGTGGTGGTCGAAGGCGTCGAGGTGCTGGTCTTGCCCGACCTTCCCGAGACCGCCCGGCCCGAGTTGGGCACGAACATTCTGGGCGGCAGGAGTGTCCAGTTGGATCGAGAGGCGGCGATCCTGCGATTCGAGGCCCCCGCGGCCTCGCCCGAGTCCGCCCCCTGAGCAGGAGCGGCGGGTTCTCGGGTGGGCAGGAAATTTCCGCTTTTCGGCGGCGAGGCCGCTTGCAGCAGCGGCGGCAGTGTTTAGGATATCTTCTCGGCGGCTGGCCGCGACGAGGCCTCGGATACGAGGCCGTGTGGCTGGTGCCAGTGGTTCAAGCGGGTGTAGCTCAGTTGGCTAGAGCGACACGTTGCCAACGTGTAGGTCGTGGGTTCGAATCCCATCACCCGCTCTGAATGACCTTCCTGCTGACGTGGGCTTGTTGAAGCCCTTTTCAGGCAGCGCAAGTGTCGATCCTGGCTCAGCGCGACCAGGTTGTTTGTTCCGGTGCCGGGCTTTTCAGGGCCTGAGCGAGGGCGAGCAGCATGGTCGTTTTTTATTGCTAGCGTGTTGCACGGTAGCGATTCGATCCAGTCCCCCATCCTGCGCTTTGCGGCAAGGAGAGAGTCATGGCCGACGGGTCCTTGGAAGGCACCACCGATGTGGCGTCGCCTGAGGGCGATGCCCCCGAGCGGCTGAATCTCGAAGTCGACATTCAGTCCACTGGGGCGTGCGAGCGTCATGTGCGGGTCGTGATTCCCCAGGCTGACGTCGAACGCTATCTCAACAATGTGTTCAGCGAGTTTGAGAAAGAGGCCCAGGTGCCGGGGTTCCGTCCTGGCAAGGTGCCCCGCCGGATCATCGAGCGGAAGTTCCGCCGCGATGCCGCCTCGCAGGTGAAAAGCTCGTTGGTGGTCGATGCCCTGACGCAGCTTGCCGAAGAGCAGAAGTTGGCCGCGATTGGCGAGCCCGACTTCGACGTCGACAGCATCGAGGTGCCCTTTGATGGGCCGATGGAGTTTGAGTTCGACATCGAGGTCCGCCCCGACTTCGACCTGCCCGACTGGAAGGGCCTCAAAATTACGCGGCCCGTCCGCGAATTCACCGATGCCGATGTCGACAGCCAAATCGACATGATCCGTGCCGAGGTGGGCTCGTTTGAACCGAAGGATGCTCCTGCTGAACCCGGCGATCGCCTGACGGTGGATGTGCGGGTCAAGCACGGCGACGAGGTGCTTTGCACTCGCGACCAACAGGTCGTGGTGTTGAAGCCGGAGTTGGCCTTCTATGACGGCACGATCGAGGGCTTTGACGAAAAGCTGGCCGGCGTGACGGTGGGCGAGTCCCGCGAGCTTCCGCTGACCATCAGCGACGAGGCCGACAATCGCGAACTGCAGGGCCAGGAGGTCCAGGTCCGTCTGGTGGTCAAGAAGATCGAACAACTTGTGCGGACCGACTCCGAGGACGAGTTGGCCGTGAAGGTTGGGCTGGAAACCGGCGACGAGTTGCGGAAGCAGATCCGCGAGCAGATGGAGCGGCAACTGTCGTACGAGCAAAACTCGGCGGCACGCAAGCAGGTCCTGGAACAGCTCACCAAGTCAGTCGACTTGGCTCTGCCGCCCGACCTGCTGCGGCGTCAGCGCGACCGCGAGCTGTACCGGGCGATTCTGGAACTCCAGAGCGCTGGCTTCAGTGAAGAAATGATCCGTGCCCGCGAGGCCTTCTTGCGGCAGAACATCGACATGACCACCGCCGACGGTCTCAAGCAGCACTTCGTGCTGGAGCGGATCGCCGAAGACGAGCAGATCGACGCGACCGAGCAGGATCTGGAAATGGAGGTGATGATGATCGCCTACCAGCGGCGCGAGAACCCCCGCAAGGTCCGAGCCGACATCGAGCGGAACCAGCAGGAAGACGCCCTGCGGAACCAGATTGTCGAGCGGAAGGTGCTCAACCGCATCATTGAATCGGCCAGCTTCGACGATCAGCCCTACGAGTTGCCGGTCCGCAAGACCGCCAGTCTGGCCTTCCCCGCCGCCGGCAGCCCGACCTACGCCGATGCCGAGGAAGCCGCCAGCGAGGAAGCCGCCAGCGAGGAAGCCGCCAGCGAAGACGCGGCCAGCGAAGACGCGGCCAGCAACGAGTGACCCGCGCTTGATCGTTTGAGTTGGGGTTCGCCCGCCGATCGATTAGCCAGCCACACCGCGAGGGCCATGGGACTGCGGACTTGATGGGGAACCCCATCAAGTCCGCTTGGTTCGGTTTGCGGAACAACCCGCCCCCCGGCTCGACGATCCGATCGTCGAGGTGCATCGTGCTCGCCACGATGGCCGGCCGACGGAGAAGACTTCTTGTCTGAGTCGTCTGTTGCGATCGCCCCAAGTCTGGACGTCGCGATCTTGGACCCAGGCTCTCGAGATCGAGCAACACAATGAGCACGGCACCCGAACCCGATATCCGATCCAAGGTTCGCGAGACCATCGAGTCGTTGCCGGCGGATGCGACTTGGGACGATGTCATGTATCGGCTTTACGTCCGCCAGAAAATCGAGGCTGGACTCAAGGATGTTGAAGCGGGACGCACGCTTCCAGTGTCCGAAGTTCGCAAGCGTTTTGGACTCTCGGAATGATGCGGGTCGAATGGACGCAGAATGCGATTTCCGATCTTGCCGCGATCTACGAATACATCACAAGTGTGCCACTGCTTGCTGGCAAGCAGTGCTTTGTGCTGAGGGACGTTAAGCATTCGAGTCGAAGGGCAACCGTTTCAGTCGACGTGAATCTTTTCCAACACTGCTTGCGAGCAAGCAGTGGCACATCTTTTGATTAAGCAAGGCACCCGAGCGTGACCGAGAGTGGTCCGCTGGTGCATCTCAACCCAGCACGCCGCGGCGACGTTCCATCCGCTCGAGTAGCTCGCGGAGTTCAAACGGCAGACCGGGAATGAGTCGGGCTTCGCCGAAGTCGAACAGCGTGTGGCAGATGGTCGCCAGCAGATCGTCGGGCGTTTGCGGTGTGCCCCGCGACTCGCCGCCATCGCGGGTCGACTGCCCCATGACCTGACCGTCGGTCATGCCGCCGCCGTACAGCATCAGCGGGGCCAGGCGTGGCCAGTGGTCGCGGCCTCCCCGATTGTTGAGCTTGGGCGTGCGGCCCATCTCGCCGCCACAAACCAGCAGGATGCGTTCCGAGAGACCGCGGGCCTCGCAGTCTTCAATGAAGGCCGCCACCGCGTGATCGAACGGCTCAATCACCAAGGGTCGGCCCTGGGCCACGGCCACGTTGTTGCCATCGGCGTGGAAGTCCCAGACAAATTCCGAGTGGATCGTGATCATCCCGCAGCCGGCCTCGGCCAACCGCCGAGCCAGCAACAGCAGCTTGCCCAGGCTCTGGGTATGCGCCGTGTACCACTTCTTGTTGTTCTTTTCCTTGCCGCCGGGCTCGGTCCAGTGGGTCGACTGGCAATAGGCGCTGGTGTCGTACTTCTCGATGGTCTGGGGATCCTCCCGCGAGAGGTCAAACGCCTCGGCCACTCCCTTGAGCACCAGGTCCACGGCTTGCAGCCGCAGGCCATCCAGGCCCTGGGTCTCGGCCACGGCATCCAGCCGACGTCGGGCGCCCTCGACCTGCTTGAGCAACGCCAGGCGATCCTCAAAGCGTTCGCGGGGCAGATTCAGGTTCATCGCCGCCTGCAACGGGCCGCCGCCGCCGGGCATGAACGGCGCATAGGCTGGCCCCAGCGGTCCGGTGGCGTCGAACTTGCCGAATCGCTCGCCCAGGTGATCGAGTTCGCCATCCACGCTCTTGGGGACCAGAAACAAGGCGTTGGGCAGGCCAGTCGAGCGGTGATTCGTACCGGCCACGCGACTGTAAACGCTGCCCAGGCTGGCACCCTGGGTGGAAGGCCCGACCAGCGGCAACATGCCTCCGTGGTCGGTGCCGGTCTGGTAGTTGCGGATGATCGCCAGCCGATGGGCCCAGGGGGCGAGTTTCTGGAGGCTGGCGCCAAAGCGAACGCCCGGCACCGAGGTCGCGACGTCGCCGCCGACGCTGGCGATCTCGCTGGGAGCCGAGGTCTTGGGATCGAAGGTCTCATGCTGCGGGGGCCCACCTTGCATGAACAGAAAGATCACGCTTTTGCCCGTGGTGGGGCCGCGTCCGCCTTCGGCGGCGGCCAGCTCGGGGCCCCACGACAACGTCGCCCCGCCCAGGGTCAGACTGCCCAACCGCAGAAAATCGCGCCGACCCAGCGGTCGCCGAGCCGAAACCTGATCGAAAATCGAGACCATGGTCCTGGGCCTCCCGAGCGGGTACCCGATGCCAAGGGCGACACCAGGCGAAATCCATCGACGTCTTTTGATGGGTATAGCGACTTGTTGCGGTGGATGCGAGGATTTTTGGGATTTTGGGGGTGGGATGTTGGGCGGGGCCAGTCCGTAGGGCGACTGAGATTATCCCCGGACGTTGCCCGGTGCCCGACCCTGTCAGGGTCGTTCTCTCAGCCCAGGCCGGGGCCTGGGTGGTGTTGGGCCGAGGATTCGACAACCTCGATCCCATCGCGAATCGACGTTCTACAAAACAAGATCACCCCATCGATTCGCCCATCCGCCGCCCACCTGGGGCGATGGCGTGGGTTGGAGGCCCAGGTGGTTTGGGGCGAGATTGGCGCTTACCCAAGTTGCCATCATCGGTCGCTGTGCGGGTCGTCGGGGTTGGCGGGGTTGATGCGGCCTGGGTGATTCCCTATGCTCGCGCCCGACTTGCTGGGCCCGTCGGGTGGTTTGATCCGGTCGTGGTTGGCCAGTGAGTCAGGAAAGTCGCTCAAGGATCGAGCGGCAGGAAGGGACTCTCCCCCATCGACAAGGGTCGAAGCTCATGGA
>JBJHDE010000236.1:0-5283 GCA_050486385.1 Planctomycetales bacterium
GGCTCGGCGCGGGCACGGCCGTGGTGATCGCGGTGCTGGTGTCCGCGCGCAACATGGCCTGGGCGGTGGTGCCGCTGCTGATCGCCGTGCACTGGTGGCCGACGTGCCTCAGCCCCGTGCCGATCTCCCAGGCCCCCGGCTGCTGATCGCCGGGGCCCGGGAGCGGCCCTGGGGGCGGGGCCGACGGTGTGGATCGGCGTCCCAAGAAACGATGACTTGACGAGAAAGGCGGGCGGAATGGTTCGTGAGGGCAGGCGGTGTGGCGTGCTGGTGGGCTTGTTGGTTTGGTGGGCGCTGGCCCCGGCCGAGCCCGCCCTGTTGGCCAACGATGCACCCTCGGACCCAGCGGCCGAATCCGCCGATGTGGTGATTTATGGTGGCACGCCCGGCGGCATCGCCGCGGCCCTGAGCGCCGCCCAAAGCGGCCACTCGGTGCTGCTGATCGAGCCCACGCATCGCATCGGCGGGCTACTGACCAGCGGGCTGAGCTACTCGGATTTCCGCAGCTTCGAGGCCCTGGGCGGAACCTTTTCGCGGATCGCCCAACGTGTCGAGGCCCACTATCGCGAGCACTACGGCAAGGACTCGCCCCAGGTCCGCAACTGCTGGCGAGGGACGCAGGGCGAACCGCACATCAATTTGAAGGTGCTCGGCGAGATGCTGGCCGAGCAGCCCTCAATTGAGGTGCGGACCGGGCTGCGGTTGGTCGAGGTCGACACCGGCCCGTATCGCGGTGGGCGGCGGGCGATCCGGTCGATCGTGGTCACCCCCATCGACGACACGTCGCGGCGACTCGCGCTGGCCGGGCGGGTGTTCATCGATGCCAGCTACGAAGGCGACCTGCTGGCGGCCGCCGGCGAGAGTTTTCATGTCGGCCGCGAGAGCCGTCAGCAGTACGGCGAATCGCTGGCGGGCAATGCGGCAGGCCAGGCCGATGGCCAGGTCCAGGGCTACAACCTGCGGCTGGTGATGACCAACGATCCCGACAACCGCGTCTACCCCGAGCCGCCCAAGGGCTACGACCGCGAGCTATTCGTGGGCGTGTTGGATCTGTTCCGCGATACAAACTTGAAGGTGTTCGACAATGGTCACGGCGGCATCTATCGCACGCATCTGCCGCGGATGCCCAACAACAAAGCCGACGTCAACGACACGCCGCGGGCGCCAGCGCGGCTCAGCCTGCCCGACCTGAACGATGCCTATCCCCAGGCCGACTTCGCAACGCGACAGGCGATCGTGGCCGAACACGTGCTGCACAACGTGGGGCTGCTCTATTTCTTGCAGAATGACGAGGCCGTGCCCCCGGCCCTCCGCGAAGAGGCCCGCACCTGGGGACTGTGTCGCGACGAGTTCGAGAACACCGATCACATTCCCCCTCAACTCTACATCCGCGAGGCCCGCCGGCTGGTCGGGCAACACGTCTACACCGAGCACGACACCGACACGGCCCCTAACGACGTGCGGGCGCGGTGGCATCCCACGAGCATCGCCATCAGCGATTACATTCTGAATTGCCACGGCACGGGCCGTAAGGGCAGCCGCTTCGACGGCCAGCATCAGGGCGAGTTCTACAAGGTCGTGCAACCCAGCCAGATTCCCTACGGCGTGATCGTGCCGGCTCGGACCGAAAATCTGCTGGTACCGGTGGCCGTGTCGGCCAGTCACGTGGGCTTTTCGATGCTGCGGTACGAATGCGTGTGGACCTCGTTGGGGCAGGCCGCCGGCCATGCGGCTCACTTGGCCCTGGCGCACGATCTGGCGGTCCAGGACGTGCCGATCGACCGTCTGCAACGTCGGATTCACGCCGATGGCGGCATGACCATCTACCTGGCCGATCTGGGGCCCAACGACCCAGGGTTCGCAATTGCCCAGTGGGCGGGAACGCAAGGCTTCCTGCACGGGCTGATCGACCCGCAAGGCCCGCCGCCACGGCCCAAGGGACTGGGCGGCCAGTACAGCGAAGCCTTCCCCGGACACGAGATCGGCTGGGACCAACCGCTGGACGAGTCGCTTGTCGCACGGTGGCAGGCCCACGCCCGACATCAAAAATTGGCCTGGCCAGCCGCATCGGTGGCCGAGTCTCAAACCCGGGGGCAGTTGCTGACCGCCTTGTATGAAGTCGCCCAGCCGACGAAATGAACGGCGATCGGCCCGCCGGAGGCTTTCCAAGTCGCACCCAACGGCACGCCCCGGGCCTTGTTCAAGCAAGAACCGGGGCGTGGCGAATTTGCGGGGCGTGGCCGCTCGCGCTCAGACGTCACACAGCCGCACCGCCTGGGTCAGGCCGGTCAGGGCATCGCGGGTGGGAATGAACTCCTGGCCGACATAGCCTTCGTAGCCCACGTCCAACAGCTTCCGCATCACGGCGGGGTAGAAGATTTCTTGCTGCTCGTCCAACTCGGCACGCCCGGGATTGCCGGCGGTGTGGATGTGGCCGATGATGTCCTTGCACTCTTCGATCCGCCGGATGATGTCGCCGTGCATGATTTGCACGTGGTAGATGTCGAACAGTAGCGACAGCCGGGGCGAGTCGACCTCGCGGATGATCTCGGCCACCCAATCCAGGTCGTCGCCCTGATAGCCGGGGTGTCCCTTCATGGGGTGCGAGTCGTCGCGGGTGTTGAGGTGCTCCAGGCAGAGGGTCACGCCCCGCCGCTGGGCATGCGGCAGAATCCGCTTGAAGCCCGCCACGCAGTTGGCCTTGGCCTCATCGCGGGGGATTTCGCCGCTGGTGGGGTCTTCGGCATCGCGGTACTTGTAGCCCGTGAAGCAAATCACCTTGGGAAAGCCGGCATCGGCGGTGCGGTCAATCGCCTCGGTGGTGCGGGCGACCAGCTCGTCGTGATAGCGTGGGTTGTTCCAGCCACGGACGAACGGCGCGCCGGGCATGCCGTTGTTGGCCAGGGCGCAGGTCAAGTTGTGCTTCTTGAGCAGGGGCCAGTGCTCGTGGCCGATGAGTTCGACCGATCCACATCCCAGACCCTTAGCCACTTCGCAGACCTTCTCGGCGGACCATTGGTCGCCGGCGGCGTTGAAGCACCAGAAGACGACCGATTGCTTGATGCGGCCGCGCTGGACGGCCTTCCCCTCGTTGGGCGGATCGGCGGCGGTCATCTGGGGCCAAACGGCGGCGGTGGCCGCTCCGGCCATGAGCCCGCCCAGCAGTCGACGACGCCCCAGCTTGGGGGAGTCATCCGGCGACAAACCTGTCATGGGAACCATCTCACGGGTTGGGGGCACAAAAAGCGCGCGTGGATCGCGATGTGGGTGCCATCATAACCCGGCGGTCGGGGCAAGCAACAAAGCCCGTGGCGGCGGCAATCGCTGCGGGGGAAGGACCGCTGAAGGCGGAAGGAAGTGGGCTGGGCGGGGAGCCCGGCAGCCCAAGAAAAAGCGGCCCCACCGCCACTGGGGCTGATGGGGCCGCTTTTCCAGAACGGCCTTTGCGCGACATTCGGGAGTGCAATCGGTGTACCAATCGGCGAAGTCGGGGGACGATACTCCTGGCGGGTTGATTGCAAGTCGTGCTGGGGTTACAGTTTGAGGCGTTGGAACTGAGTCGGCCCACGGGGCCTGTCGAGGGACATCGCCTGGATGTCGGGCAGTCTCCGCCCGAGGCTGCCCACGAGCGCGGCGTTTCGGCAAAATCGGGTGAATGTCTCGGGGAACGGATTCGCAAGTCCGCCGCCTCGCGGGTAAACTGCAAGGGTTCGTGGAGTCTTGTCTGGGGCGATACTACCCCACTCTCGACATTTCGTGTCGGGCCGTCGTCGACCTGTCTTATTGAACGTGGCGTCCTGGGGATCCGCAATGCGGGTCGCGTGGGCGGGGCTTTCTTTCGTGGAAGGCCACCACCCCCCTCTCGGAGACGTCGGGCCAACCGTGTTGGCTCATCATCATCTGACTGAAGGTTCTGGATCATGTGGAAAGCCTTGGGGTTTGGCAAAGCCGAGGAACCAGACACTTCCAACGAAGATCTGCTGTTGGAATTGCGGATCCGCGAAGAAGCCTTGGCCCGTCGCGAAACCGAATTGATGCAGCGACTGGCCTCGGCCGAGCAGGGCGTGGCCGTGGGCCCCGACCCCGAGTTCGAGCAACGCGAGGCCGAGCTGCTGGAGCGCGAGCGGCAGCTTGAGGAACGCATCCACGAGCTGGAAAGTCGCGAGAGCGACTGGGGGCAGCAGTTCCAACAGCTCGAAGAGGAACTCGAATTTCACCGGCAACGGAAGTCGGATGTCGACAACCAGCAGCAGGAGATTGAGTCCCTCCGCGAACAACTGGCCCAGCAGGACGAAACCGCCGAGGGCCTGGCCCAGCGGGAAGCCAAACTGCGGACCTCGGCCCAGGACCACGCCAGTCGGCTCAGCGAGTTGGCCGAGCGCGAGCGACGACTCAGCGAACAGTCCGAAGAGTTGGTCCGCCGCGAGAACTCCCTCGCCGAGCGCGAGCGCAACCTGGGGCATTCTGCCGACGAGCAGAACCGCCGGCATCGCGAGATTTCCGAACAGCTTCAGAGCCTGCAACAGACCCAGGACGAAATCGCCCGGCAACGCGACGAGATTGAGCAACAGCGGGTCAAGCTTGACCACGACGCCAAGCATCTGAGCAGCCGCGAGCACGAGCTGGCCCAGCGGGAGTTTGACGTCCAGGCGCTGGAAGAGAAGCGTTCGCGGCTTGAGCACGATATCGAGGACCACAACAAGCGGCTCGAAGAGAAGCTGGCCGGACGCGAGCAGGCCCTGGCCGAACGCGAGGCCAAGCTGCAAGGGTTGCTGGACGAACTCAACAGTCGCGAGCAATCGCTGCACGAGCGCGACCAGCAGTTGGCCAACCTCAAGGTCGAGCTTTCACAGAAAGAACTCCAGCTTGCCGAACAGGCGGCCCAGGCCGGATCGGGCGGTGCCCACGATGGCTGGGACGAGGCGCTCGCCGAGCGGGAAGCCAAGCTCTCGGCCCTGGCGGTCGAGCAAGCCCGGGCCGCGCAGGAACTGGCCCAGCGCGAAGCCCAACTGACCGAACAGGTCGAGGATCTCTCGCGGCGGCTGCACGAGTTCGAACAACGCGAGGCGGAACTGGCCGCCGCGACCTCGGGCCAGGCCGAACAGGCGGAAGAGTTCGACCGTCGTTGGGCCGAACTCAACAGCCTCAAGGCCGAAGTCGAAGAGCAAAAGTCCCTGCTGGAACAGGGCTGGTCGTCGCTCAACGAACAGCGCGACGAATTGGCCCACCAGGAGACCGATCTCCAGCAGTCGCTTCGCAAGCTCGAACAGCAACAGACCGAGC
>JBJHDE010000236.1:5293-7979 GCA_050486385.1 Planctomycetales bacterium
GAGCTGGAACGCAAGCGGACGCATCTCGAAGAACGGCACGAGGTCTTCGAGAAACGCTTCGAGGAACTGTCGCAGCGGGAAGAGGAGCTGGCCGAACGCATTCAGAAGCAGGCCCTGCGCGACACCGAGCTGGCCGGCCGCGAAGCCCGCCTGGCCGAGCAACTGGCCGAACTGGCCGACACCGAATCGAACATTCAAGAGCAGCGCGACGAACTGCGGCTCAAGGAACGCGAACTGGCAACCCAGCGGCGGACGCTGGACGCCCGAGCGGCCGAGCTGGAATCGCAGGCCCGCAGCGTCAAGTTCAGCCAGGAGAGCCACGAGAAACGGGTTCAAAGCCTGGCGAATCGCGAGAAGTCGCTGGCCAACCGCGAGCAGCAATTGCAACAGCGAATCAAGCAGGCCATGGACCAGATGAACGGTCCAGCGGCATCGCGACCGCAACCCACGCCCGCCGCGGCCGAGCCCGCTTCCAACGGGACCCCCGCGGCTCCCTCGGGCAGCGCCAAAGAGCAGGCGGTCCTCAAGCGGGCCAAGGAGATCAGCGGCAAACGGCAGTGGGAAAAGCAGGACTTGGGCAAGGAACTGGCCCAGTCCTTCGTCCTGGGAACCGTGCAGCCCGAAGTCATCGCCAGCGTCGCCCGGATCCTCACCCGCTTGGAGGACAAGCTCAGCGACGAACACCGCGAGGAGCTGACCGAGCTGGCCGGCGGCAAGCCACTGAACGAACTGGCCACCGATCTCAAGCGGAGCCTCGATCCCGCCGAGCACCGCCGTCGCGCGGCCGAGATGTTGGGCCTGCCCAACGAGGCCGACATCACCGAGGGTCACGCCAAGATCGCCCGCATGGAAATGACCCGCGAGGCCTTCAAGCCCTTCCACAACAGCCAGCTTTGCGCCCGACTCATGGAGATCAAGCAGCAGTACCGCTAGAGCCGGCGTCGGCGCCATTGCGGTCGGCCCCCGCGAGCCAGCCGCCCTTGCGTTCCAGCCGCCCTTGCGTTCCAGCCATCGTTCGCGTTTGATGCCTCGGCCGAGTTGATTCCTCACGCTGGAAGCCGCTTGCCGATGCGACGCTGGTTGGTCCCGCTGTTTCATATCCTGCTGCTGGCCCTAATGGGTTGGGCCATCTGGGCCCGGCTGTCCGACGAGTTCGGCAAGCTGGGCGATGTCGAGAGCCTGTTCCCCGTCGTCCGACCGCTGTGGCTGGTCGTGGCCGGCGGACTCTACCTGGTGGGACTGCTGCCCTCGGCCCTGTTCTGGCACAAAACCCTACTGACCCTGGGGCAAGATCCGACCTGGTTCTCGACCTTCAGGGCCTATTACATCGGCCACCTGGGCAAGTATCTGCCCGGCAAGGCCCTGGTCGTGGTCCTGCGGGTGGCCCTGCTGCGGCCCAATGTGCCAGTGGCCCACGCCGCCATGAGCGTGCTGTACGAGACGCTCATGATGATGGCCATCGGCGGACTGGTCGCCGGGGGCCTGCTGCTGCTGTTCTGGCAGGATCATGGGCTCTTGCTCGTGCTGGCCATCGGCCTGGCCCTGGGGGCGGCCTTGCCGGTGCTGCCACCGGTGTTTGTGCGGCTGGCCCGCTTCGCCCGCGTGGGCCGCTTGCACCCGGAACTCATCGACCGCGTCGAGGCCATGACCCTGCGGAGTCGGGCGTTGGGCCTGTTGGGTGTGGCCGGCGGCTGGGTCGTGTTGGGAATGAGCCTCTCGGCCACGTTGTACGGCTTGGGGCTCAGCAGCTCGCCGCTGGGTCAGGACCTGCCGCGGCAGATCGCGGCGGTGGCCCTGAGCGTGGTGGCGGGCTTTTTGAGCCTCCTTCCTGGGGGGCTGGGTGTTCGCGAATGGGTGCTGATGGAGCTGTTACTTCCGGTCCTGCCGGATGCCACCACCGCCTTGGCGGTAGCCCTGGTGTTGCGGCTGGTGTGGCTAGTGTCGGAACTGGCCATTTCGGCTATCCTGTACACCGTCGGTTTGGTGCTGGCCTGCCTGCGACCCTCGGGGCGGCCGCCGATCGTCCCGCAGGCCGATTGACCCTCGCTCCCCGATCCCCCCGGGCACATGCTATCGCTCGTCATTCCGGTTTTCGACGAAGAAGAAAGTCTGCACGAACTGCATGCTGAGATTTGCAGCGCCACGGCGCCCCTGGACCACACGATCGAGATCATCTTTGTCGACGATGGCAGCCGCGACCGCTCGTGGAGCGTCGTTCGCGAACTGGCCGACAAAGACGACCGAGTGCGTGGCATCCGCTTTCGCCGCAACTTCGGCAAAGCCGCCGCCCTGCGTGCCGGCTTCAACGCCGTCCGGGGCGATCTGGTGATGACCCTGGATGCCGACCTCCAGGACGATCCGGCCGAAATCCCCCAGTTCATCGAGACCCTGGGCGACAGCTTCGACGTGGTCAGCGGCTACAAGCAGACCCGTCACGATCCCTGGCACAAGGTCTGGCCGAGTCGGGTGTTCAACGCCATGGTGAGCTGGTTGACCGGCGTCAAGCTGCACGACCACAACTGCGGGCTGAAGGCGGGCCGGCGCATCGTTTTCACGTCGACTCCGCTCTACGGAGAGATGCACCGCTATCTGGCCGCGATCAGCCATGCGCAGGGATTTCGCGTTGTCGAGCAGCCCGTCCACCACCGGCCGCGGCAGCACGGGCGATCCAAGTTCGGGCTTGAAC
>JBJHDE010000237.1:0-7934 GCA_050486385.1 Planctomycetales bacterium
GCCATAGCCCACGGTCGTGACCGTCACAATCGCCCAATAGACGGACCTTGGGATGCTGTCGAAGCTGTCGTTGACCTCGCTTTCGATGAGAAACAGCAGCGAGCCGACAATCAACATCGTGGTTAACACAAACACCAGAAACACCGTGATCTTGGCTTGCGTCTCACGCCAGGCCAGCAGCAGCGTCCGCGACTCGTGCAGGTAGCGGGCCATCTTGAAAATGCGAAACACCCGCAACACGCGGAGCATCCGCACCACGATCAGGCTCTGGGCGCCGGGAATGATCAGGGCCAGGTAGCTGGGAACCAGCGCCACGAAGTCGACCAAACCAAAGAAGCTGCGGGCGTAGGCCAAGGGGCGGGCGACACACAGCAGCCGCAACAGGTACTCGACGGTGAACAGCGCCGTCAGTACCCACTCGCAGACGACCAGCCAGGGGCCCCATTCCCGATTGATCGACGGGACGCTCTCGAGCATCACGCAGACGACACTGGCGGCGATGGCAATCAGTAGGCCAATGTCAAACGCCTTGCCGGCCGGCGTGTCCGCCTCGAAGATCAACTGGTGCAACGCCTGCCGCCAGCCCGGGCGGCGCGGCCCCCGTTCACTGGGCAGAAACTCCGAGCGTGTGATCGCCATGGCCACGTCCCCAGACCCGTTGCGTCATGTCCCTGAAGCACCTCATGGACCGAGGCCACTGTACTGACCCGGATTCGCGATGGGTAGTTGCTGGCGGAAAGTTGCTGGCGGCATCGCGCTCCGTTCCGCACGGACCCAGGCCACGGCGGCCGTAGCCAGGAACGACGCGCCCGCGGGATTGTAAAACTTTCAATCCTCAGGCGACTTGAATTTTTTTCACAAAGATGGTGGTCGATCGAAGACCACGAAATTGGGGATGAATCCCTTGATAACGCTCAGTTCGGTTCTACGATAAAACAGCCTGCCAACGATGGAACGCATTATGCTAAACCGTGGGAGGCAAGGAGGGTCCGCTGGGAGCGGACGAGGCGCTGTCTCGCAAGCCGCAGGGAACGGAGTGCGGTGGAGGCGGGACGGGAGTGCCTTTTTCAGGAAGTTGTCCATCATGGTGACGCCAATCCGCTGGTCGGGCCGATCATTCGCCCGACACGACCGACGTCGGTCGAAGCGACCAAGTGTCTGGTCCCTGGTTCTGGGAATTTGGGGCATGGGGGCCGTGGGGCTGTTCATGCCCACGCCTGGCCACGCCGCGGGGGTGCAAGTCGAGTTCGACGTCCCCAGTGTTGTGGCCGTCTCGCGGGTTCCCATCGACGATCCCATGCTGCCGGCGGGCGGTGGCGAACTCATCGAGGTGTGGGTCATCGTCTCGGTACGGGTCACCTCTGGCGATCCCGACAGCGTGGACGAAGTGCGATTCGAACTGCATCAACCCGCCGGCCGGTTGCGGGTGGCCGACCTGGCTCCGCGGACGACGCTGGCCACCGAGTTTGCCGAACCCATCACCTTGGCCACCACCCGCGAGAAGCTGCGTGGCGGGGGTGCCAAGATCGGGGCGGGCTTGGCCTTGCCTCAAAGCGAGATTGTCGGCTCGATCAGTCCGGGCATCGATCTGCACCGCAGCGAGAAATCGATCCAAACCGAGACAATCCGCCGGCTTCCGCCGCAGCGGGCCCGCGTGGTGAGTGGAACCTTGGCGGGGGGCCAAGGCGTGTTTTTCACGTTTCGTCGCTCGCCGCAGGACACCCTGGAAGGCACCCACGAGTTGGTCGTCCAATGGACGGCCAGCGACACCTGGCGGGCCGAATGGCTGGTGGTCAGTTGCCAGGCCCAAGCCACTCAGTCCACCCTGTTTGGCTCCGCGGTCGAGACCGTCGGCACCGCCAAACGCCTGGTCGGCTTGTTCGCGACCGGGCATATCGAGGCCTCGGCCGCGTGCCAGCGGTTGGCCTCGGCCCAGCGTCGCTGGCTCAACCGGCGAGCGGGCTCGTCCAGCGGGGCCAATCGCGGCGGGCCGTGGTCGCTGGCGGTCTTTTCCTCGAACCGCGGCAGCCGTAATCTTCCCGATTGGCGGAGCCTGGCCGAAGTCGATCTGGCGGAACCCGACGTGGTGCTCATCCAACAGTGGTTGGGCGGCCGGCCGCAGAGCGACTCGGATCAGGCCTTGGCCCAGTTGATTGGTGCCCACCTGGCCCTGGAACGACTCGCGCGGTGAGTCGCCCCCGGCCGTGGGCCGACCCCGACCGCGATTGCCCACGGGGGCCGCGATGCAACCCCACGGAGTGCTCGAAAGCATTCTCTACGCCCAGGACCTGGTCGCCGCCGAGCGCTTCTATCACGAAGTGCTCGGCCTTAAGCTCGTGAGCCACGAACCCCATCGCCATGTGTTCTTCCGCTGCGGACGGCAGATGGTGTTGGTGTTTGATCCGCGAGCCACCGCCCAGGAAGTCGTCGAGATGGGCGGCGGCACCATTCCCCGTCACGGAGCCCAGGGGCCGGGGCACCTGGCGTTTTCGGTGAAGGCCGCCGAGATCGACGACTGGCGGGCCCGCTTGATGAAGGACGGTGTGTCCATCGAGTCCGAAATCGCTTGGCCCGGCGGCGGGCGGAGCCTGTATTTCCGCGACCCCGCTGGCAACAGCATCGAGCTGGCCACACCCCAGCTTTGGGGCCTGACCGACGATGGCTGAGGGTCACCCCACTAGCCAGGCCGGAAGGTTTGGGCCCTCGATCATCGAGGCAAACGCCGCGGCCGGCTGAGTGCCGCTCTGGGCCGCTTGGCGATCCCACACCAACAGCGGAATCTCCACCGGATGCCGATCATCGGCGTCGTCCGGCGGGGCCAGCAAGACGATGAGCCGGGCGTCGTTTGAAGCCGTCTGCAGGGCCACGAGCAGCTTGGCCAGAAGGTTCGCCTCGTAGGCCTCGGCCCGCGACGCCCGTTGCGAAGGTGGCACAAACCACAGGCCCATGGCCGAGCGATCGGGCGGGCCATCCGGAGCGACGATCGTCCAGCCCTGGGGGGCCGATGTCAGCCGCGCGGCGATGTTCGCGGCCAAGGCCACCAGGTCCGGTGTGTCTTCGGCGGCCAACACCTCGGCGGTGCCACCCAGCAGGCGGCACAATCCCGCTTGCAACGGGCTGCGGGTGATGGCGTTCAAGGCCGTAGGCAACGGCTGGCTGGGAGCCAGCAGTCCCGCTGGTCCAACTCCGTGGATCCACAGGCCGTCAACCGGCTCGCCCGCTAAAGCCGCACAGGCGGCGTCCATCCAGCGGTGCAGCCGGTCGCTTCCGGGGCCTCGGCAGTAGGCGTCTTCCAGGGACTCGCCCCACAAGGCCGCCAGGGGCCAGGTGCGCGACTCGTCGGAGAACGGCGATTGGCTGTCCTCCCAGGCCAGCAAGTGCCAGCCATCGGAGTGGGCCTCGGGCAACAGCCGGGGTTGACCAATCCGGGCGGCAACGGCATCCAACCAGCGACGGGCCTCCACCAAGCTGGGCTGTTGGTCGCTGGGCCAAGCCGCCAGGACTTCGTCTTCAAGATGCACAAACTGGCCCACGGCCACCTGCGTATTGGCCGGCAGTTCCGTCTCGCGGGCGGCAGCCAGCAGGGCGCCCGACGACAGCCGCCGCGACCAATCGGCCAGGCCCAGCAAGTGGCACAGGGCTGTTTCGAGCCCCAGCCCGGCCGGGGCGGTGAGCCGGGCACGGACCGTCCGCCCCTGGTCCAGCAATTGGCCGAATGCCCCACTCCGCACCCGCAAGGCGAGGTGGCCCTCGCTGGGCGACGAGTCGCGAAACCAGTGCGGCAGCACAAGCACAACGGTGGCGGGGCCGGTCATGGGGCGATTCCTTGGTGAGCCTCACTCACTGACCCGCATCCGCACGGCGGTTCCATGCACGCGGCTCAAGGCGGCAATCGACGCGACGGCCTGGCTGACGGCCCCTTCGGTCGTGCTGTGGGTCATGATCACGAGCGGGACGAGCAGGCTGTTGGAGTCTTCGGGTTCGTGCTGAATCACCGAGGCAATCGACACCTGATGCTCGCCCAACACGCTGGTCAATTCGGCCATCACCCCGGGGCGGTCTTCCACGATAAACCGCAAATAGAAGCGGCCCGGGACGCTCGCGAAATTGCGGATCATCACCCGGGGCTCTTCGGGGCTCCAGAGCTTCAGGGTGCGGAAAGTCAGCGCCGTGCGGCCCACGACGGTGTCGATCATGTCGGAGACCACGGCGCTGGCGGTCGGCATTTGGCCAGCCCCCAGTCCATGAAAGAACAACCGCCCCACGGCATCGCCCACCGCGCTGATGGCGTTGTAGGCCCCACGGACTTCGGCCAGCGGTCGGCCCCGCTTGACCAACGTCGGCGAGACGTGCAATTCCAGACCCTCGTCCACAAGCTGGGCCACCGCTAGCAGCTTGATGCGGTAACCCAACTCGGCCGCGTATTGGAAATCCGCCGGGTCGACGTGGTCGATCCCCTGCCGCGGAATCTCCCGCCAATCGACTCGGGCGCCAAAGGCCAGGTGGGCCAGGATCGCCAACTTCTGGGCCGCGTCCGAGCCATCGACATCCAGCGTGGGATCGGCCTCGGCGTAGCCCAGGCGTTGGGCCTCGGCCACGGCCTGATCGTAGCTAAGACCGCCGTTCTCGAGGGTGTCGAGAATGAAGTTGCTGGTCCCGTTGAGAATGCCTTCCAGGGCCTGCACCTGATTGGCGGTCAGGCACTGGCTCAGGGCGTGAATGATGGGGATTCCCCCGGCCACGCTGGCTTCGAAGGCAATCGAGCGGCCCAGGGCTCGGGCCCGATCGAACAGCTCGGCCCCGTGTTCGGCAAGCAAGGCTTTGTTGGCGGTCACCACATCCTTGCCGCTTTCCAACAGCTTGAGCACGATGGTCCGGGCCGGCTCGATGCCGCCCACCAACTCGGCCACCACCTTAATGTCGGGATTGCCGGTGACGTCGTCCAGCCGATCGGTGAGCACCCCCTCGGGCCAATCGACATCGCGGTGCCGCGACAATCGCCGCACGACGGCCTTTTCCAGCCAGAGCGTGCGACCCGCGTGCCGCGCGGTGCGGTCGCCATAATCGAGCAGCAGCCGGGCCACTCCGGTACCGACCGTACCACAGCCCACGATGGCCACTTTGGTTTTTTCCATGAACCCGCCCGAGAGTCCGTACCGCGAAGCCTGCACCTCAAACCGAGGGTCAATCTAGGATGGCCCCGCCAAGAGAGTCAATGGTGCGGCCCAGAACCACCGCGAGCGGAGCCCCTCGCATTGAGAAGCTCCGCTCGTTTGTTGAACTTGCCGCGTTTCGTCGGCCGATTGCCGTGATCCCGCACCGGCGACGGTTCCCCCGACGTGTCTAGGTCGGGACGGTCGCCCTATGGGGTGCTCGGTGCAACGGACGCATCGGCCTCACTCGACGCCCTCGGCCACCAAGGCCCGCAGCAAGTCGGTGGTGGTCACAATCCCCACGACCGTCTTCTCCCCGTCGACCACCGGCAGACGATGCACTTCGTGGGCCAGCATCTCGCGCGCGGCATCCACCAGGCTGGCGTCTGGGGCAACCGTGTGCGGCAGCGTCGACATCACGCTCCGCACCTGGACCTCGCCCCGTTCTCGGGCGATGACCTGCATCAGCCACTTCCGCGACGGCTCGCTCAGCCGGTCCAGGTCTTCGAGGTCTTCTTCCAGCTCGCGGGTCAGCGAGACCAGATCGGTCGCCGTCAGCATCCCCAGGCAGTGCCCGTGACGGTCCACCACCGGGAGGGCTCCCAACGAGTTCTCCTCCATCAACAGCAGGGCATCGTGCAGTGTTTCGGCCTGGTTGACCGTCACCACATGCGAGCTCATCACCTCCGCCACTCGCAGTTTCGTCGGAGTCTTCATCGTCGTCCCTCCTCGGAGTCTCGGGGAAGTTGGCCACTCGGGGGGCCGCCGCACTCCGAAACAGAGTGTGTGCGAGCGGGTGAGTCCCGCTCTCCTGTATTCTATACGAACAGGCCATGGGGTCGGAGTTTCAAATCCCAAGGTGACGAGCTGTCGCACCAACAATCCCACGTGAACCACCCGGCCCGAGGTTGGCCTGAGGGGGTCGATGCGTCACAATGGCAGGGGGTGCCCGAATCCCGTCTGCGCGAACCCTCCGTGGTACCATGGGATCAATCTCGTGGGCCGCTTCCGACTGCCGCGGGACCACGCCATGTGTGGGGAAAGCCAACGGAATGACCAACCTTGTGGATGAGCAATTGCTGGGCGAACACCCGCGGCTGAGTTTGCCGGCGGAGTTTCCGATGCCGCGGGGGCTGACGATTGGCTCGATCGCCCTGGGCAGCCCAGTGGTTCAGGCGGCGTTGAGCGGCTACAGCGACGGGCCCATGCGGCGGATCGCTCGGCGGCACGGTGCCCCGTACACGGTGTGCGAGGTGCTGCTGGATCAGTTCGTGCTGACCAGTGGCAAGCGGATGCGGCGGCAGTTGCAGCTCTCCGACGAGGAGCATCCCGTGGGCGGGCAGCTCATGGGCAGCGACCCGGCCACCTTTGCGCCGGCGGCGGCCAAGCTGGTGGAGGCGGGCTTCGACGTGGTGGACATCAACTTCGGTTGCCCGGTCAAAAAGGTCATGGGGCGGTGCCGGGGTGGCTACCATTTGAGCCAACCCGAGGTGGCCTTGGAGATTGTCGCCCGGGTCCGCGATGCGGTTCCGCCGCAGGTGCCCGTCACGGTGAAGATGCGGCGTGGCATCGACGACACGCCTGCCAGCCGCGAGCGGTTTTTCCAGATTTTTGAGGGTGCCGTGGCCGTGGGGGTCGCGGCCTTCACGGTGCATGGCCGCACCGTCGAGCAGCGTTACAACGGCCCGAGTCGCTGGAGTTTCTTGAAGGAACTGCGGCGGCTGGCTCCCCAGACCACGCTGCTGGGCAGTGGCGACTTGTTTACGGCCCAGGACTGTTTGGCCATGCTGGCCGCCACCGGTGTCGACGGGGTCACGGCCGCCCGGGGGGCGATTGGCAATCCGTGGATTTTCTCGGAGGCCAACGCCTTGTTGGCGGGCCAGCCGTTGCCGCCACCGCCGACGGTGCGACAGCAGGGGCAGACCATCGCCGCCCACTACGCCCTGGCCGACGAGCTGTATGGCCCCGACAAGTGCGTGCGGCCGATGCGGAAGTTTGGCATCAAGTACTCGCAGCGACATCCCGAGCGGGTGACCGTGCGGCAGGCCTTCGTCGCGGTGAACCGACCGGGCCAGTGGCGCGAGGTCATCGAGCGGTTCTATCAGGACGATCGCCCGGGCCGCGAGGTCCGCGGCGCCGACGATGCTTCGTGCGAGGAAACCTGCTCGGGATGATCCATCACACGCGGTTGTGCGTTGCTACTGGACCCTGCGATAGCAGCAAAGCCATTTGGGTGGCATCGGTGGACTGGCCACCGGTGTTGGCCCGCCGGCAACGGTCGTCCGGCCATGGCGAGCCTGAGCTTGTACGATTGACGAATTGACCGACTCTGTTCCCGAGGACCCCCCCGCCGATGCCCGCCACCGATTTTTGCAAGCAATGGACCGACGCCAAGAAGGCCTTCGAGTCGGCCACCAAGCGGAAGAAGCCCAGCGAAGAGACGATCAAGTTCTTCGGCACGACGTTCCGCAAGAGTTCGAATGTCGAGAAGAACCTCAAGGCCTTTGATACGGCCATGAAGAAGGGCAATCCCCAGGATGCCGCCGTGGCCTTTCAGAAGGCCTGGCAATTCTGTGGGGCTTACGCCAACTTTTTGGGCAAGGAATTTTCCAAGCTGCCGCACGACGATCCCACCGCCGGCGAGTATCAGAAGCTGGTCATGGTGCTGAGTTTGTTCGTGGCCCAGATGCCCAGCTAGATTTAGGAACTGCAAGAAGAGATGGGCCGGTTCAAGTTCAAGGTCTTGGGCTTCTTGTCGGACCTGAATTGCAAGCTCAAGAC
>JBJHDE010000238.1:0-7896 GCA_050486385.1 Planctomycetales bacterium
ACGCTTGACGATCCAGTCCAGGCTCGTTTCGATTGTTGCACAACGTGTTGATCCTGTGCAACATTTCGACGTCTTTTCTTGTGCCAGCAGTGCCGTGCCCGAACCTCTGTAGGATGCAGGCAACTGATCAAAAGTTCGGGCTCTGACTACCAACCCCACGGGAATTGGGCCACTCGCATTTGTCTGTGTTCTCCCTCCGCGTCTCCGCATCTCCGCGTGAGCTGACACGTTCCGGAATGCCTACCGATTCCTGCGTGACACTTCGATCACTCTCGGTGTCACCAGTGCCGTTCCCGAAATATTGCGGGAATCAGCAGGAAGGGAAACAGCTTGAACCGCGAAGACGCGAAGAGCGCGAAGATGTCGTGCCCCACCTTCGCGCTCTTCGCGTCTTGGCGGTTGGATCTTCTGATTCGGGCAGTCCATGCCGAAATGGGTCGCGTGATTCGGCGTGGTTTGTCCAACCGTCTGATCGCCGCACTGTTCGAAGACATGCGCAGGGATCCGTTGGAGCACCAGCGTGCGGGAACGCGCGAGCCGCGAAAAGCCCAACACCAAGCGAGCTTACTCGGCCAGGGCCGAGGCGGCTGGCTCGTCGACGGGAGGATCGAGCCGTTGGTCCAGCGTATTCAGCACCCCGAACAAGGCCATCGCAAGGGCCGCCGAAATCAACAGGCGGTCAAAGGTCATCGACATCACTCCGCGTCGGTATGCAAACGTTGCGTCTTCTGTGGCGATGTGCCGGTTGGGAACCGACACCGGAGCAACCTTAATGCATCCGGCGTGCCGGTTGATGCAGGGTTGTCCAACAATTCCAGCCCCGCCCGCGGAATTTCACCCCAAGCGCGGACCAGTCGATCGTCACAAGCATAACCAGCAGTCGGTCCCGGGTGGAGTAGGCCATCCAGAAATTGGTGGGGCCCGTGGCCAAGCGGCACCCGCGCGGCTGGTCCAGGGAGCAGCGGCCGGCGAATGCGCCGCCATTTTGACTCCGAGTGGAGCAGGCATGTCATCAAAACGACCGCAGCCGGAACCTCCCATAAAGAGAAGTTCCGGCTGCGTGTCAGACACAGTTGAGGTCCAGATCGCCGGGGCGGGCCGCGAAGCCGAGCCCCTGGCAACCGCGGGCCGGCATCACGGGGCGGTGCCGATCAGCCGCTCTTCCTCTTCTTCCTGGATGATGATCCGCGGGGTGACCATGAGCATCAGGCTTTGGGTCTCGCGGCCGATGCCCACGTTGCGGAACAAGCGGTTGACGTAGGGAATCTTGCTGAGAATCGGCACACCAAACTCGGTGCGGCCTTCGTTGAGCCGCTTGATGCCGCCCAGCAGCACGGTGCCGCCGTCGGGGACGCTCACCGTGGTGGTGACCGTCACGAAGGCGAACGTCGGCAACTGGACCGTGGTGCCGGTGCGGATCCGGGTCCGATTCTCCGAGGTGCCGCGGCTGTCGCCATCGGCGTTGCTCGAGCTGTCGTCGATGCTCGTCTCGCTTCCGGTGAACTGGAAGGTGTTGACGTTGCGGATCTCGCTGAAGAACGGCACGAGCGTCAGTCGCACGAACCGCCGGTCGTTGGAGACCACCGCCTGCACGGTGAGGAAGGTGCCTTCGCTGAGCACCACGATCACCGGCTGGAAGGCGGCTGCGAAGTCACCCACGACCGGAATCACCGAGATGACGAACGGGCTCTGGGCGGTGTCGGCCACGAAGGCCACCTGGCCGTTGAACAGCGTCACCTTCGGAGCCTGCAAGACGTTGCTTCGCACGTCGCCCTGGCTGGCTTCGAGGAAGAAGTACGTCTCGATATCGCTGAGGATCGCAAACCCCAGGGTCGCCCCCGAGCCCGGCTGATAGCCACCGAACTGCGGCGTGGCCAAGGGGAAGTGCCCCTGGTTGAATGGGATGTCCAGGTCGGCGCTGAACACGCCTGGGGCGGCCATACCCACGGTGACCGTGCGACCGCTGTCGCGGTTTTGCAGGTTCCGTCCAGGATTCACGGGCACACCGTCGGTCGAGAACACCGGCTCGAAGTTGGGATCGGCCTGACCAAACTGGTTCCGCCGGCGACCGTCGATGTTGTCGTCGATCTGGAAGTCGAAGTCGATGCCGATTCGCTCGAAGAAGTTATCGTTGAGCGTGATGAAGCGGACTTCCAGCGTCACCTGCAAGTCCTGCAATCGCCGGAGCTGTTGCAGCAGGTCGGCGATTTGCTCGTGGACCTCCTGGGTCTGGCTGACGATCAGCGTCAGGTTGTTCTCCATGGGGCGGATCGAACCCGGGCCACCAAAACTCTGCCAGCTTTCGGGCCGCACCGTGGTGGTGATCAGCTCGATCAGGCTGTCAAAGTCGGCCATGGGGCCGGGCGTGCCGCCGCCGGGACCAAAGCCCATGCCGCTGCCCGGGGCCATGCCGGCCATGCCCCCCAGTCCGCCGCCCCCCATGCCGCCCATGCCGCCGAAGGGATCGCCGGCACCCGGCAAATTGGGCTGGGCCAGCACTTGCTTGAGGGCTTCGCTATCGTTGTTGAAGGCGGCGTTGGTGGTTCCTCCGGTCGGACCGGCAGCGGCCACCACTGGCGGCAGTCGTCGCTGACCCAATCCTCGCTGGGCTCCGCCACCACTGGCCGACAACATGGCCTGCTCCAGGGCACCGGCCAGCCCCATCGAACCGGTCGGCACGAAGTTGGGAATCGGCACCACCAGGTCGGCCACGGCGTAGACCTCGGTGAACACCTCGCCCCGCACCATGGTCTTGCTGGTGATCCGCAGGACTTCGTCCTTGATCACATAGCCCAGACCACGCTCTTCGAGAATCACCTTGAGCACGCTCTTCACGCGGATGGGGATCCGCGTGTTGAAGTTGACCGGGGCATCGGTCGGGATGCCCTCTTCTCGCAGACCGCGGGGGTCAATGTGAACGTTGATGTTGGCCAGCTTGCCCAGGGTCTCCAGGACGTTGGCCAGCGGTTCGTTGTGGAACTGCACGCTGACCGGCGTTTCCAAGCGACGCTCGATCTCGATGTCGGCCTCGGTCAGATGCTGCCGACGCTGCTCGGCCGCACGACGGCGGGCGGTCAGCTCGGTCCAGGTCTGAGCATCGGGAAAGCTGAACGGCTCGGTCGTGGGAACCGCCGAGGCGTCGACGTCGGTCATCGCTCGGGCAAAGCCAGTGGCCTTGTCGTCGCGGATCGACTGGTATCGCCGCAACTGACCGATGAGCCGCACCTCTTGCAGCATCAAGGTGGTCACCGGCTTATCCGGCGCCAGGGCCTGGGCCCGACGAGCCACCTGCTCGGCCTCGGCCCATCGCTCTTCTTCCATCAGGCGGTTGAACTGGTCGACCATCTCGACCAGCTTGTTGTCCAGCTCAATGACGTACTCGCGACGGCGGGTCACCTCGTCCAGCACTTTTTGGTTCTGGGCGTCCAACTCCAGCCGCGAGGCGTTGTTGACCAGCCACGACTCCAACTCGTCGAGCTTGCGATCGAGCTGCCGGGTCAGGGTCTCCTTGACGCGGGCGTCGACGGTGGCTTCTTCCACGCGAGAGCGCATCTCGTTGAGCAACGCCTGGGCGGCCTTGGGGTCGGTCTCCTTGAGCCGATCGGCCTCCATTTGCTTGCGGCCCACCTCGGTGGTCAACTGGGCGACCAACACCCGCATGGCGTTGTTGGTCTCGTCCAGCAGGTCGTTTTCGGGGCCACGGACCCGTTCGGGCAGCAGTTGCAGGCGGTCCCGCAGACGGCGGCGCTGGGCCTCGGACAGCTCGTCGGCGTACTCAAAGGCCTCCTGAAACAGGTTGAGGGCCTTGGCGGTATCGCCATTCTTGAGCGCGGTCTCAGCGGCGGCGTACAGCCGTTGGCCTTCGCTTCCGCTGGACTCGGAGTTGTACGAAACCGGCTGGTTACCCTGCCGGGGACCGCTGTCGGGGGCGTTGCGGAGGCTCCGCACTGGCGAGCCCACCACGGGCACGCCGACGTGCTGATTGCCACCGCCGGCGGCCATGGGGTTCTGCCCGCCATTGCGGCTCTGCCGCCGGGCCTGGGCCAAGGCATCAAGCAGTTGCTCGGCCGAGCCTTCGTACCGGCCCAGGTTGACGTTCAGCAACCGCGAGTCGCTGGCCAGCCGTTCGGCCTCGTTGAGTTGGCCAAACTGCATCAGCTCGTGGGCCTGCCGCAGCATGAAGTCGTAGCGGGCGCGGCGGTAATCTTCGGTTCCGCCCTGGCCGCGACGCTCCAGTTCCAGCAGGTAGCGGTGCCGCTCGATCAAGTCGCTCACGTTTTTGACCGTGTCGCGACCGGCGGGGCCCACTTGTTGGGCCTGCACCACAAACTGTTCGGAGCGGCGGACGTCGCCATGGGCCAAGGCCCGGCGGGCCTGCAGCAGCAGTTCGTCGGCCTGTCCGGGGCCGGCCGCAGGGGGCTGACCGCCCATCGGGGCCTGACCCGCATGGCGACCCGCTTCCAAGGCGGCTCGCACCTTGGCAGGCGTGTCGCCCAGGGGATCGAAGCGATGGCCGGTTCTCTCGGCTTCGCGGAGGCAGTGTTCGGCTTGGTCAAATTGGCCTTGGGCCAAATGTTGACGGGCACGCTGGAGCCATTCGAGAGCCCCGCGCGAGGCATCCGCTTGGCCAGCCGCCGGTAGCGACTGACCCGTGGCGACCGAGCCCGCCAAGCTGGCAAAGGCCAAACAGCCCGCAATGAGCACAGCAGTGGTTCTCACCCCGATCTCCTTCTCGGAACTAGGCATCCATGCGTGTCGTCGACCGCAACCACTGAGGCCCCAACCCGGCGGCCCAGATTGCTGGGTCCGGCAGAGGTTTGATGGTTCGGATGACGGCGCCGTTGGCCGAATGGCCAGGCCAGACAAGCGCCGGATGTTAGGGTCGGGAGGTCTCTGCCGTCAACAGCACTCTGAGCGTCAGTTTGAGACGCACCCTCACCACAAAACAATCTGCACTACCTATCGACCGCATCCGCAAGGAATGATTCACAAATTCAGATAAACCGGGCCAATTCTCTCAACCGCCGGCCCCAGATGCTCAGAGGTGCGAAAGTTCTGCCGATTTGGCAATCGGGGTAAACCGCGGCCGCTTTTGGGCTTGCCTTACTCGGCGGTTTTCTCGGAAAACGGCGTCGCGGCAGGCGGCGCGGGCTCGGTCGCCGGGCCCCAAGTCCACGCAATGGCTCCCCCCACATTTTTGGTGCGCTCGATGTCAGTGGTCTTTGATTTGCTTTTTGCCTGGAAGGCCCGCAGCACCCATCACAAGCTGGCCATGGACGCCCTGCGCGAGCTGCAAACGCAGGACGCCTTGGGCTGGGAACAATTTTTCCTGGGCCATCTGGACGCGTATTTGGAGGGCGCCAAGGCCCCGGATACCCAGTTCAAGGACTTCCGCAACCATGTGCTCCACCCGGCCGAGAATTACTGGGGCGGGGCCGTAAAAGCCACCGAGCGGGCCTATCAGGACACGGTGGCCACCCTCCGCAAAGGCGATTGGCCGGCCGCCGCCTTCAAGGCCGGCGTGCTGAGCCACTACTACACCGACGTCCTGATGCCCTTCCACACCGGTCAAAGCGAGCAGGAAGGCGTCGTCCATCGCGCCGGCGAGTGGAGCGTGACCCAGAGCTACGAGGACTTGCTCGATGTGATCGATTCGGCCCACGGCGGCCTGCCGATTGTCAGCGTGCCCGACACCGACGATTGGCTGGCCCGCATGGTCCGCGAGGCCGCCGACCTGGCCCACAAGCACTATCAAACGCTGATCGACCACTACGATCTGTCCGTCGGTCGCAGTCACCCCGCCCAGGGCTTTGACGCCGAGGGGCAGCGGTGCCTGGCCGAAGTGCTGGGCCACGCCATCGTGGGGCTGGCCCGCATTCTGGATCGGGCCATCGATGATGCCGGCGTGCAACCGCCCCCAGTGAATCTGACCCCGCAGATTGTGCTGGGAGCCTTGACCATCCCGTTTCGGTGGGTGGCCAACAACGTGGCCGACCGCCATCAGCGGGCGGTGATCGAGGCCATTTGGCGGGAGTATCAGGCCTCGGGCAAGGTCGTGCATGCCCTGCCCGAAGACGAACGCTCCGTCCGGGCCGATCACGCCAAGGAAGTGCTCAAGACGCCACTGTTCCAACTCGATCACCAGCCCATCGAGCCGCCCGGCGCCCAGTTCACCGGCGGGCCCGGGGGTGCGGCTCCCAAGCGGCGGCCGTCATCGCGACCGCGGCCGATGCCCAGTTCCAGCACCGCGGAGCACTCGGGGGGCAGCACCCTGGGTACGACCGATGCCCAAGGCACGCGGTGGTACCTCAGCGAGGGCGACCCCGTTGAGAATGCCCCCAGCGTAGGCCCCAAGACCGCCAAGCGGCTGGCTAAGCTGGATGTCGAGACCGTGGGCGACTTGCTGGATTTGGACCCCGACGAGGCCGCCGAATCGCTGGGCGTGCGGCACATCCAGGCCGAGACGATTCAGGCCTGGCAGGCCCAAGCCCGCCTGGTGTGCGAGGTGCCCAACCTCCGCGGTCACGACGCCCAGATTCTTGTCGGCTGCGGAATCGAATCGCCCGAGCAACTGGCCACGGCCCAATCCGACGCCCTGCTGCCAATGGTCGAGGCCTACTCGGCCACCCGCGACGGGCAATGGATCACCCGGGGCAAAGTGCCCGACCTGGCTGAAATCTCCAACTGGATTCAATGGGCCAGCCAACGCCGCTCGGAAACCCGTTCCCAAGCGGCCTGAGGGGGGATGCCGGGGAGGGGAATGCGTTGGGGAAATGTGTCGGGAAACCGGCACGGCTGAAAACCCCGGATGAATGCCGACAATGAACGGCCGGAACGCGCCGGAACGCCCAGAACACCCCGGGCCATGCCCGGGGCTGACGGAACGGCCCCTACAGGGCCGGAATCGGTTTTCGACCCCATCGGGGTCGTTCTCTCAGCCCAGGCCGGGGGCCTGGGTGAATGGGCCCGCCGTGAACGTGCCCATAGATTGGAATCCATCTCGCCGACGAATCACCCAGGGCGTTGCCCTGGGCTATCCTAGAACGGCCCCTACAGGGCCGGAATCGGTTTTCGACCCCATCGGGGTCGTTCTCTCAGCCCAGGCCGGGGGCCTGGGCAGGTGGGCTGGCCGATACCAATCCGCAACACGAATTGCCCACCCAGGGCGTTGCCCGGTGGCCCAGGCACGAACGACATCGCCACACCCATCACACCCCCAACCCAACATCAAGGGTTCACATCCTTGAGGGGTTCTTTGCGTTGGAAGGCGGCGAGGGTCTCTTCGACGCTGTCGCGCTTGTGGTCGGGAGCCTGCATCGCGGCGCGGCGGGCGACTTCGAGGGCTTCGACGAATTGCCGCTCTTCGGCGTAGGCGGCGGCCTGGGTGTGCAGGTAGTGCCAGTCGTCGGGGGCGTGCTCCAGGGCCACTTCGATGTACCGCAGTGCGTCGCGACCGTGACGCACGGCCTCGATCGGGCAGGTCGCCAGGAGCCAGGCCAGTAGATTGCAGTATTCGGCCCGGGTGCCGGGTTCGGGTTGGGAATCGACCAGGTGCTTAAGCTGCTGCACCAGGGCGGCGTACAGCGGCTGGGCCTTGGTGGCTTTGCCCTGCAACAAAAAGTCCTTGGCCAGGGCGATTTGGCAGGCCAGGGTGTGATGGTGGTCAAAGCCCAACGTCTGCTTGAGAATCCGCAACGCCCGCATGTGCGTCCGCGAAGCCTCGGCAAAGTTCTCTTCCTTGGCTTGCACTACGCCAAGCTGCCACAGGGCGTAACCGTTGCGGGCGTCGTCTTCGCCGAACTGCCGCTCCCAGAGGGCGGCCAGCTTGCGGTAGGTGTGCTCGGCCTGGCGAAGCCGCCCCAGCGACTGCTGCACGTTGCCCAAAGCTTGCAGGGC
>JBJHDE010000239.1:0-5784 GCA_050486385.1 Planctomycetales bacterium
GTTCGTACACTATGCAGGCAACCGTAGGCGGGACAGTCCGACTGAGCCACACACTGGTGGACAAGCCACCAGTGCCACAAATTTCGTTCTACGTGTTGCGTAGGGATCAGTAGAACAACCGCGGTTTTTCGTGGATCACGCTGTGAAGAGAGGCTCACTATGAGCGGAAACATCTCGCGACGGACATTCGTCAGCGGTACGACCGGTGCGGCGGTGCTGGCCACCTGGGTCGATCCGGCCGCCGGCCAGGAGCCGCATACCAAGCTGCGTGCCGCGGTGCTGGAGTTTCGCGACCGCTGGACCAAGCAGTCGGTGGGCCTGGGGCAATTGTTAGAGCAAGCCGGCTTCGAGGTCCAAGCGCTGGACCTCAGCCGTCCCGCCGATCAGCAGCCCCAGCCGCTGGACCTGATCGCCTTTGGCTCGTTCACAAACAACGGCGACGAGTACAAAAAGTACGTGGCCGCCCAGACCGAATCGTTGCGGCGGTTTGTTCACCAGGGTGGGGTCGTGCTGGAAATGACCCAGTCCGATCAGTACGGCACCACGATTGATTATCTGCCCGAAGGCCAGCGGGTGGTGCGGGGTGATCGCGACCTGGGGATCGTGTTTGCCATCGACCGCGGTCACCCGATCGTTCACAAGTGGATGGGCGACGACCTCTCCCAACACACCGACCAGTCGCTGGGCCGCAAGAATGTGAACTGGGAGAGTTTCGACGAGTGGGCCGGCCTGCGGGTGTTGCTGGCCTCCGAAGTCAACGGGGCCTCGCCCTGCCTGCTGGAAGGCGCCCACGGTCGAGGTCGCTTTCTGATGACCAGTTTGTGGATCGACAAATGCTATCACCGCGATGGCTCGCCCAGTCAGCCGCCCGAGACGATTCGCGCCAGTCAGGGCTTCTTTCACGCAGTGGCCCATTACGTCGCTTTGGTCAAGCAGGGCGAAGCACCCGAGGTCGTGCCGACGCCCCTGCCTCAGCCCTTGGCAACCGGGCCGATGGTCGGCCACGTCGATACCGAATCGGCCCGGGTGTGGTTTCGCCCGGCCGAACCACATCACGCCCTGCGGGATTGGACATGCACCTTCGAGACCGACGGGCACGCCCCGCGGGCGGTTGCCTGCCAGCTTGATCCCGATCACGATTTCACGGCCATCGCCGAAGTCAGCGGGCTGGCGGCGGCCACGGCCTATCGGTTCACGATTCGCCCAACCGAATCGCCCGAAGACTTTGAACCTCTGGTGGGCCGATTCACAACACCGCCGGCAATGGATGAACCCGCCCGCGTGGTGCTGGGGCTGGGTTCGTGCGCGCCTTCGAAGCCCTCGCCGGTGTGGGATCGGATTGTGAACGAAGGTTGCGAGGGCTTTGTCTTTTTGGGTGATACGCCTTACATCGACAGCTCGGACCTGGTCGTGGCCCGGCGGAAGCATCGGGTGTTTTTAGAACAGCCCGAGATCCGCGAGCTGATTCGCCAGATGCCCTGCTGGGGCACCTGGGACGATCACGATTTTGGGCTCAACGACGGCCACGGCGACTTTCCCGGCAAGCACGTCTGCCGGATCGCCTTCACCGAGTACCGCGCGAATGCCACGTTCGGTCACGATGAACAGGGCCAGCCGCAACCCGATCGCTTTGCCGGAGGCCGCGGCATCTATACGGCCTTCCGTTATGGGCCGGTCGAGGTGTTTCTCATCGACCCGCGTTGGTTCAGCCGCACCGAGCCGAGCTGGGCCGATCCTGATAAAACCACCTGCCTGGGCGCGCACCAGTGGCAGTGGCTCAAGCAGGGGCTCTTGAACAGCACCACGCCGTTCAAACTGCTGACCACCGGCATGATCTGGGACAACAAGCAAAATCGCGAAAGCGACGACTGGCACACCTACGCCCACGAACGCGAAGCGATCTTCGACTTCGTCAAAGAAAACCGCATCGGCGGCTGCTTGCTCATCGGCGGCGATATCCACGTCTCGCGGGCGCTCAACTACGGCGACCGGGTGGGCTATGAACTTTGGCAGTTCATTATCAGTCCGCTGCACGAGCGGGTGATCCCCAGTTTGAACGTGCCGCACCCCAATCTTGTTCACAGCGCCGTCGAGCCAAACGTGTTTCTCAAGCTGGTGGCCGACACCACCGTCAACCCGGCCACGCTGACGGCGACCTGGATCAACATGCACGGCGAGCGGATCTTCGAGGTCCAGACCGATACCGACAAGCTGGGCGGCTGACCCACCGCGGCGGTCCGGGCTTACCGTTGCCTGCAAAAGTTGATGAACAAACCAAGAGGCGCCAGGAAACTCAGGACGTCAAACACGTTGAACCGCGAAGACGCCAAGAGCGCGAAGATGTCGTGCCCCACCTTTGCGCTCTTCGCGTCTTGGCGGTTAGTTCTCCTGATTCCAACAGACAATGCCGAATGGGTCGGGTGACTCGAAGCGGTTTGACCAGCGGGCTTTAACAACAGCGGTCAAACCGTCTAATGCCTACACTGTTCGCAGACTTGGGCAGGGATCAGTAAGGATCAACTGGTCGTGTCCAGCACCTCGGGCAGGCGTTCAATGAACGCGCGAATCTGGTCACGGACACGGCGATAAATCGCGAGCTGCTCGTCTTCGGTCGGCAGATCCTTGGCCAACTTCGGCGGATCATCAAACGGTTGATGAATCCGGCGTGCCGGACCAGGCAGGGTGGGACAGGTCTCGTCGGCGTGCCCGCAGACGGTCACGACATAGTCGAACTCGACATCCGACAATTCACCGACCGCCTGGCTGGTGTGATCGTCGATCGGTACGCCGGCCTCGGCCATCACCCGCACCGCCAACGGGTTGAGCCCGTGGGCCACCAGCCCCGCCGAGTGTGCCTCCAAGTCATCGTCCCACAGCGCCCGGGCGAAGCCTTCGGCCATTTGGCTGCGGCAACTGTTGCCGGTACACAGAAAAAGGACCTTCAGCTTGGCCATGGTCAATCGCCTTGGTGACGGGCGGTCGGAACGCGGGAGAACAATGCGGGGCAGTCTCTTGATCAACGCCCCGGCTATCGGCTTGCCGGCTCGACGGGCATGGTGGCCGTAATGCGAACACTCACGGCGTACTCGTTGACGTCAAAACGGCTCAGCATGTCCTTGAACCGCTCGTGCAGGCTGGCGTCGTCGTGGGGCGGCGGCGAGCCGCCGGGCGTGGTCAAGCTGACCGTTTGCGGCGTGCCACAGTCCTGGCTCAACGGGCCGCAGCAGCCCGCCGCGCCGTCGTCGCCCTGGGCGTAGGCGTTGAGATCGGCCCCGGTGGGCTCGACTTCGACCGAGGCAAATCCCGCGGCCAGCAGCATCGCCCGATAGTCATCCAACAGCACGGCCCCCGAGATGCAGCCCACGTAGGCCATCACGTCCTCCGCCACTTCGGGAGGAAGCGGCTGGAGCAGGGCAATGTCGCTGATCGCCACGCGGCCACCCGGCTTAAGCACCCGAGCAATCTCAGTCAGCACCGCCGGCTTGTCGGGCGCCAGGTTGATGACGCAATTGCTGATGACGCAATCGACCGAGCTGTCGTCCAATGGCATCTGATCGATGGTCGCCTGGTGGAAGGCCACGCACCCGGCCAGCTCGCTGGGCAGGCGTTCGGCGTTGCGACGGGCCAGGGCGAGCATGTCGGGCGTCATATCGATGCCAATCGCCCGACCGTTGGGGGCGACCCGCTTGGCGGCCAAGAACACATCGAGTCCGCCGCCACAGCCCAGGTCGACCACGGTCTCGCCGGGTTGCAGGCTGGCAAAAGCCGTGGGATTGCCGCAGCTCAGGCCCATGTTGGCCTCGGCGGGAATCGCGGTCAGTTCGTCGTGGGAGTAGCCAAACGCCTGGGCAATAGCCTTGACGCCCGGCTGGTCCGACGAGAGCCCGCCGCGGGCGACTTCGCCGTAGCGTTGCTGAACGGCCTGGCGGATGGGGGATTCTGACATACTCGACCTGTCCTGATGTAGGGGAAGCCTGGTCTCTTTGACTGGTTGGTGTTTGGCGGTTGCCGGTCCGAGGCGGCCAGCCTTCGTCAAATGGCGATTCCGTGCCGTCGGGCTTGGGGGCTAGAGCGCGGCGACCAGGACCTTGAGGCACCGCAAGGCGGCGGGATCGATGCAGTAACACACTTTGGGCCCGGCGACCGTGCCCTGGATCAATCCGGCATCCTTGAGGATCTTGAGATGCTGCGACACGGTGGACTGGGCCACGTCAAACTGTTCGGCTAAATCACCACAGTAGCAGGCGTTGTGGCGAATCAACTGCCTGAGGATTCGCACCCGGGTCGGATGCCCCAGGGCCTTGGCCAAGCCGGCCAATTGCTCATCGGCCTGGGGACCTTCCAGGGCGAACGGGGCCACCGGGCCGGCGGGCTCGCAGGCGGCCGGAGAGCAAACATCAGTCGTGGGCAACGGCTCGTTCATCGTAATTTGACGATAGATCAGGCCTCGGCGGCCGTCAAGCGGGGTGTCGACCGCTGGTAACCCAGCGATGTGGACGCCCCACGGCGAAGCAAGTCGCTTACCGAACGGGGGTTCGGCGGCTTGACACCCCCCGATGCCGAGCCTACAAGAGTCCGGCGCACGCGAAATTTTTCTCCGAGAGTCGCTGCCGCTCCGTGCAGCCAGCGACAAAAACGTTGGGGAGTCAGAGCGATCATGGCCAAGAAAGGCGCCTCGAGTCGCGGTTCGGCCAAAAAAGCCAGCGGTAAAGCTCGCTCGACTTCGAAAAACACCCCTTCCGCTTTGCGGACCGAACTCGAAAAGCTGGACTCCGAGCTGGTTCGCCTGTGCAACCGTCGCACCGAAGTCGCCCTCGAACTGGTCGACGCCGTCGATGCCGATGGCGACACCCGCAAGCTGCCGACCGACGACGAGCAAATGACCGCCGCCCTGGCGCACCATAGCGGCCCGTTGGATCAAGAGAACCTGCGGGCGGTGCTGCGGGAGTTGATTGGCGGCGCCCGCTATCTGCATCGGCCGGTGCGGGTGGCCTACCTGGGTCCGGAATACAGCTACAGCCACTTGGCGACCTTGCGGCGGTTTGGTCACAAGGTTCAGTTGGTCAGCGTGCTGAGCATCAGCGCGGTGTTCGAGAGTGTCAACCGCGGCGATGTGGACTACGGTCTGGTGCCGTTGGAGAACTCGACCGACGGGCGGATCGTGGACACGCTGGACATGTTCACGCGGTTGCCGATTCGGATTTGCGGCGAAGTCCAGATGCGGATTCACCACTGCTTGCTGGCCAAGTGCCCGGCCAGCGAGATCACGCAGGTCTACAGCAAGCCGCAGGCCCTGTCGCAGTGCCGCGACTGGCTGAGCCGGCACCTGCCCGCCGCCCGAGGGGTGCCGATCACCAGCACCGCGGCCGCGGCCGAGCTGGCCCGCGATCGTCCCAACACGGCGGCGATCGCCAGCCGCGAGGCCGGCATTCACTATGGTTTGGACGTGCTGTCCAGCAACATCGAGGACCATCAGGGCAATCTGACCCGCTTTGCCGTAATCGGGGGTGAAGCGGCCCCACCCTCGGGTCGCGATAAGACGGCGCTGTTGTTTCAGGTGCCCAACCAGGCCGGTGCCCTGGCCGACGCCATCCAGATTTTCAAGCGGAACGAGCTGAACCTGACCTGGATCGAGTCGTTCCCCGTGCCGCATTTGAAAGAGGGCTACCTGTTTTTCGTCGAGTGCGAAGGCCACGAGTCCGACGAGTCGGTGGAAAAAGCCGTGGCGGCCCTGGAGAAGAAGGTCCTGCGGTTCGAGGTGCTGGGCTCGTACCCGATCAGCGA